>JAHRVR010000147.1 GCA_019090585.1 Sphingomonadaceae bacterium | reverse complement strand
GTATAAGAGACAGCCCATTCCTGATGACTATGCGTCCACTGTCCGCTGCGGCAAAAAGCGTGACGGCTGACAGCAGCCGTTCTGCCGAAATGGACAGCGCTTCAAAGTCATCGGCGAAGCAAACCACCGGCACAGATGTGCGCCCGATCATCACGCTTCGCATCCCGCAGGTTGAGCGGATAAGTGGTAAAGCCAACCCGCTGGTTATTCCTGCCCGGCAAATCGAGGCGCGCGCCGACATATCCGTCACTGGTCTGGACCAGCGTTTGGCGGACGGGGCAAAGGCCGCTGGTCAGGACGTTCTGGCGAAAGACACCGAAGGCAAAGTGGACCCCGCGCATAAAGCGCCAGCCGGCCATCCGGCGCGGTCAGTTGTTGCAAAGCCAGACGTTGAACAACCAGTGACCGCCCGCCCGGCGGCACGAGAAATTGACGGGGTTCAGCCACGTGCTGCAGAACCGCAGCCGCTGCTTGCTCTGCGCGAAGCGCAACCGGGTCTTCCTGGCGCCATGGCACGGCAAAGCGCGAGCCCGACCAGTGCGGCGCCAGCCGGCCCACAGGATTTCGCGGCATTGATTGATCGGCTTGTGGAAGCACGCGATGCAGCGGCGCCCCAGACGGTCAAGGCTTCGATCGCCCATGATGAATTTGGACATATCGCGCTGCGATTTAAGCAGCTGGATGGAAACCTATCCGTTTCGATGAAGAGCGCCGATCCGGGTTTTACCGCAGCGGTACAATCTGCATCGGCTGCTGGTCAGGCGGCGGGATCAGGCGAGAATGGCGCAAACTCCTCACGCCATGATGGCTCTCAGGCCCAACAGGGCGGTGCAGCTTTCGGCCAGTCACAATCGAATACTCAGGCCAATGCACAAGGATCAACGCGGGATGGCAATCGCGGCGAGCCGCGCTCTGCAACCGGACGGTCCGCTCAGGAAACCGGAGGCACAGACCACGGCGAGAACCAGCAAGATGCCTCCTCCGGCATCTACGCGTGATTTTCGATCAAGCAGCTCTCGAAGGATAGATGATGAGTAACGACAAGACTGAAAGTGAAGACAAACCCGCAAAAGGCAAAGGCTTTGTGATGAAGCTGGTCGTCGTTGTCGGCCTGATCGCGGCTGGCGGAGGCGGTGTTTTTGGCATGATGCAGGCGGGGATCATCGGCGATGCTGTTGAGGAAAAGGAAGACAACTCGCCCAAATTTGTCCGCAAGGATGACGAAGATCCATACACTGTGCCCGGAGATGACAAGGGCGCCAACGACATTCCCATGGTTCATGGCGAAGGCGGCAGCGAATTTCGCAAGAGCTATTTCAGCTTTAGCGATGATTTCACTTCGAATCTCAAAGACTCTTCCGCCCTCGTGCAAGTCAGCATTGCGGCATCGACCCAGCGCGATGGCCGGGTTCTGATGTGGATGAAAGGGCACGAACTGGCGATCCGTTCGGAAATGCTCTCGGTACTTGCCGATACGCCCGAAGATGAGATCCACACGCGCCAGGGCAAGGAACAACTCCAGAAACGCCTGACGCAAGCGATCAACAAAATTCTTCAGGAAACAGAAGGGTTTGGCGGCGTCGAGGCGGTCTATTTCAAATCCTTCATTGTTCAGTAGACGCAGCCAGAAAAATGAAACCCGAACGCAACATCGTCGCAGAGCGGCCTCTGGCCAATCACTGCCCGGAACTGCTCAGAACCGATCCCGGCCTCAAAGAGCTGTTGCCGCTGCTCGGCGCGTTTGCCGTCAAGCTGTGCGAAGCTCTTGCCGCCGAGCTTGCTTCGCTGACTGGCGCAAAGTTGGCAATTGAGATGCCAGAGGCGCCAGAGGATTGTTCCGCCGACGAGCTTCTGACGCAAGTTGGTCCACTCGCGGCCAACTGCCTTTTGACCGCAGGGCCGCGAAATATACCCGTGCTTGCGTCGGTGGAGGCAGACGCCGTGCTGCGCATCGTCGACAGGGTATTTGGCGGGCGCGGCGAGGCGCCTTCACCGATGCCTGAAGTCTTTCCAATGTCGGCGCAGCTCATGATCGAGCGGATTGAAACACTGATCATGAACGCCCTGACCGCGGCGCTTGGTGGGCCGGAATCAACGGCGGTTCAGGCGCTTTGCCGGGATGGAAATCTGGCGAAACTTGCGCCCTTTGCCGAGGATGAACGCATCGCAACTGTGAAACTTGCCGTTGCAGAGGACGATCATGAACTCTGGCACATTACTTTTGCCATTCCCGCAAACGTATTGGGGCAGCTGCTGAGTTACGCTGACTCGGATCAGACGGCCGATCAAGGCCATCGCCCAGGGCTTGATCCGGCGTGTGATCCTGCCGGTGAAGTCCCGCTCACACTGCGCGCTTCGCTGGTCGATATGAACATCGCATTTTCAAAACTTTCCGCGCTGGAACCGGGGCATATCCTGCCCGTGGCGGTGGCGCGCAACATTCCGCTGCGGATCGATGACAAGACCATCGCCCACGGCACGATCGGCGAACAGGATGACCGCGTCGCCGTGCAGATCACGCAAGCTTTCTGAACGCAAAGGACAACTTTGATGACATTTCAATCTCGTGGATATGAGTTCCTGAAGGACATCGATGTGCGGCTTTCGGTTGAACTTGGCCGCACCGACATGAAGCTGAAAGATGTTCTCGCGTTGGGTGAAGAAAGCGTGGTCTTGCTTGACCGGCTGACCGACGAGCTGCTGGATGTGATGGTCAACGGCAAGCCGATCGCCAAGGGTGAAATCGTCACTCAGGGCAATCGCTTTGGCCTGAGGATCGTTGAGCTGGCCAGCGAAAGCGCCGCACTGCCCGATGTGCCGGTGCAAACCGCGCAACCGTTGGATCTGGGCCAGATGGCAAGTCCGCCCAAGCCGGATGCCGCCTGATGTTCTGGTACGTTCTCAAGCTGCTTGTCCTGCTGCCAATGATCGCAGGCCTTGCCTGGGGCTGTCTGAAGCTCGCGCAGAAAATGCAGCAGCGCACAGCAACCGGCACCGGTGAAAAATCGGTCAGGATCGTTGAAACGACGATGCTGTCGCCCTCACTCAAACTTGCGGTGATCGAATTTCATGGCCGTGAGATCCTTGTTTCTGCGTCCCGTCAGGGGCTGACGCGCCTAGCGGAAGCGCCAAAACGCGCCGGCCCAGACAGCGCCCTGGGAGATCCTTTGTGATGCGCCTTGTCATTGCCGTCGGCGCGGTGCTCCTGCTTTGTCTGGTGCCGGATGGCGCCTGGGCGCAAGCGGCGATACCCGGCGCTCTGGACCGCGCCTTTGGATCGCTTGGCGGTGCCGAGGCCGATGGGCCGGGCCTGAGCCTTTCTTTGCAGCTGCTCCTGATCATGGGGCTGCTGACAATTTTGCCCAGCCTCATCCTGATGATGACAAGCTTCACGCGCATTCTCATTGTTCTGGGCATCCTGCGTCAGGCTCTGGGCCTCCAGCAATCCCCGCCAAATCAGGTCCTTGTCGGCCTTTCGCTCTTTCTTTCACTGTTTGTAATGGCCCCGACGCTCGAGAAAGTGAACGAAGCTGCAATTGCGCCGTATTCCGCCGGGACCATTAATGCCGAGCAGGCCATCAAGTCAGGTGGACAGCAATTTCATGGTTTCATGATGGGGCAAACCCGCGAGAATGACCTCATCATGTTCGCCGAAATGGCAGGCTCTCCAAAATTCGAAAGCAAGCAGGACGTGCCGTTTTCGATCCTCCTTCCCGCCTTTGTGACCAGCGAACTGAAGACCGCATTCCAGATCGGCTTCATGCTGTTTCTGCCGTTCCTTGTGATCGATCTGGTCGTCTCTTCTGTCCTCATGTCGCTGGGCATGATGATGATGAGCCCGATGATCGTATCGCTGCCTTTCAAGCTGCTGCTCTTCGTTCTGGTTGACGGGTGGACACTGCTGATGGGCTCGCTTGCAGCCAGTTTCGGATAGAGACGATGGAAGATGCACTCCCGCTTCTTGCGCTGACCGACCGGATGCTGTGGATCACCGCGCTGGTGGCCGCACCGGTTCTGCTTTCCGCGCTTGCCGTTGGGCTGGTAGTGGGCCTTATCCAGGCCGCAACTTCGGTGAACGAACAGACGTTGACATTTGTTCCCAAGCTGGCTGTCACCGCGCTCGTACTGGTCTTGTTCGGAGCGCCGATGATGGCGTTGGTCGGCGAGTTCATGCAGGATATTTTCGCGCAGATAGCTCAGATGGCGACGCTGTGAACCAGCTCGACTTCGGGTTTGGCGTAATTGAAGCGGAATTCTGGCGGCTTCTTTTTGTGATGACGCGGACAGGCGCCGCGATGGTTGCTGCACCGTTTTTTGGGGCGGGCACGGTTCCTGCGCAAGTCAGGGTTATCGCTGCAGGAGCGCTGGCGGTTCTGATCTGCGCCTGGACACCGGTGCAGGCGCCAGATGCGCTGTTCTCAGTACAAGGCATGCTGTGGGTGGCCGGCGAAGTGCTGATCGGGCTGATGCTAGGCTTCACCTTGCAGATTGCCTTTGCAGCGCCAGTTCTTGCCGCAGAAGTCATTGGTGGATCAATGGGCATGAGCATGGCCACTGCGGTCGATCCCAACAGCGGCGCGCAGTCCCCGGCGCTCGGCCAGTATTTCACTGTGGTCATCACGTTGATTTTCCTCTCGTTGGGCGCCCATCTGCAATGGATGAATCTGCTGGTCGAGAGCTACCGCGTGTTCCCACCAGGGCAGACGTGGCTCAGCCCGGACAAGATTGCAGGCATAGCCGCTTTTGCCACAACCATGTTCACCACGGCGGTTGCTATTGCGCTGCCGGTTTGCCTCATTTTGCTGATGGTTCAGATAGTAACCGGGGTTCTCAGCCGTTCGGCGCCGGCGCTTAATCTCTTTGCGCTTGGCCTGCCCGCAGGTGTCCTGGCCGGTATAGCTGCGCTGATAATTTCCGCGCCGGTCCTGACTGAACAACTGATCGATCTGACCGCGACAACGCTCCTCAAGACAGAGGGGCTGCTGGTCCGATGAGCGAACAGGCCGGCGAAAAGACCCTTGCGCCAACTCCCAAGCGCAAGAAGGACGCGGCCAAGAAGGGTCAGGTCCTGCGCTCCAAAGAGCTGGCCACGGCGGCCGCCATACTGGTTGGTGCGACATGGCTCATGTTCGCTGGCCCGTGGTTGCTGGAAAACCTTATCAAGACGCTGCGCGCAAGCCTTATCTGGGACAAGGGGAACCTTGATGCGTTTCAACCCGGCCATATGATGAAACTGGCGCTGTTTGCCGTTCTGCCACCGATCCTGATGCTTGGCGGGGTGGTGCTGGGCTCGTCGCTCATCTCTCAGCTTGGATTTGGCGAAGGGCGCTGGGTGATGAAGAACCTTGCGCCCAAGGCATCGCGGCTCAATCCGCTTTCCGGCCTCAAGCGCATGTTTGGACCGAACGGCTGGATCGAAATGGGCAAAGGGATTGCCAAAGTGGCGTTGCTTGGGACGATTGCCTGGGTGTGGCTGGATGGCCGTATCGATGCGATTTTCAGCCTTGGACGGGGAAATCTTGCTGCCCAGCTCAGCTATGGCTGGGGCTCCATCACTACCCTCCTGTTCGCGCTTTGCATCGGGCTTTTCACTATCGCCGTGATCGATGTTCCGGTGCAGTGGGTGCGTCATATGGGTAAGCTCAAGATGACCCACAAGGACATGAAGGACGAGCACAAGGAGGCCGAAGGCTCTCCCGAACAGAAGGCTGCACTTCGCGCTCGCCAACGCAAGATTGCGCTGGGCGGGGTTGGTCCGGCCATGCGCGAAGCGCAGTTCGTGATTACCAACCCATCGCATTTCGCCATCGCCATGACTTACGATCCTGAAAAGGCCCACGCGCCTATCGTGCTTGCCAAAGGGCGCGGTGAAAAGGCGATGGCAATGCGCGAACTTGCCGCAGAGCTGGGCGTTCCGGTGCTGGAATACCCGGCGCTGGCCCGCTCGGTCTATTTCACCACGCGTGAGAATCAGGTGATCCGCGAAGAACTGTTTGCCGCTGTCGCAAGTGTGCTGGCTTTTGTCCTGTCCCTGAAACGCGGCGAAAACCCGGTGCAGCCACAGATCGACGTTCCAGTCGTCTTGCGGTTCGATGCAGAGGGACGCCCAGCAGCGGACGATCCGGCTTAAGCGCACCGGTCATTCGCCGTTCTCACTCACATGGAAACGACCGACACAACCAGCACAGCCGCATCTGCGACAAGGGCGCTAATCACGTCATTGGGTGCGGGCAGCGGCATAGACATGGCATCGCTCGCCCGGGATCTGGCAACGGCGCAATTTGCGGCGAAGATAGACCGGCTGGCCGCCCGTTCCGAAACGCTTGATCGGCAGATTTCGGCAGCCTCAAACCTCAAGAGCATGATGTTTAGCCTGACTACATCGCTGGGCGAGCGTGTGCGTATTGGCGATCTTGCACCGCAGCCAGACGTAGCCAACGGTGCCGTAGCGCAAGCCTCCCTTTCAGGCTCGTCCCAGCCGCAGGGCAACTATTCGCTTGAAGTGAGCGCGCTGGCTTCTGCCCAGACCCTTGCCGGTCCGGCCTATGCCGCCGCCACTGATCCTGTCGGGGCAGGAACGCTGACACTGCGCTTCGGCACAATTGCCGGCGCCAGCTTCACCGCGGATACAGAGCAATCTGGCGTCGACATCGCAATCGCCAGCGGTTCCACACTGGCTGACGTGGCCTCTGCAATAAACGGGGCTGATGCCGGGGTGACCGCATATATCGCCGATACGACCACCGGCAGCCGGCTGGTGCTGAAGGGCGAAGATGGCGCGACGAGCGGTTTCATACTCGAAGCGGCCGAGGACGTGGGCGAGCCGGGCCTTGCCAATCTGGCATGGCAGCCATCAACCGGTGATCCTGCCTCGTTGAAGACGACCGCGGCCGATGCGGCTTTCCAGATCGACGGGCTGAACTTCACATCATCGGGAAACACACTGACCGATATCGTCCCCGGCCTGACGCTTGAGCTTACCGGCACCAATGTCGGTGCCCCCACAGCAATCACTTTCGGCAATCCTGCTGAAGCGATCACGCAAGCGATGCAGGACCTTACAGCCGCGCTGAACGAAGTTGCATCGGAGCTTCGCATTGCCACCGAACCAAAAAGCGGAGACCTGGCACGCGATAGCGGTGCACTTGCCCTGAAGCGGACCTTTTCAAGCCTTGCCGGCACGCTCATCATGCCCAACACCGCCGAAGATGAGCCGCGCACACTTTCCGATCTTGGTCTGACCACGCATCGCGACGGCAGCTTCACAGTCGATGCCGAGCGTTTGGCCGCGACTCTTGAGCGCGATCCCGAAGCCGCTGCGGCAATGTTCACAAACGGCCTTCACGGCGTCTATGCGACGATCGACAACATCTTTCGCCGCACCAATACGATCAGTGATCCGGGAACGCTGGCGGGATCGATCGACCGGTATACCGAACAGCTGAGCAAGACCGGTGAGGATCAGGCCAAGCTTGTCGAACGCCAGGAGGCGCTGCGCACAAGAATGGTTGCGCGTTTCGCCGTATCCGAGCGCCGGATCGGGGCGGCAAGATCTACCCTGGCATTCCTGGAAAATCAGATCGCCGTTTGGAATAAGGATTAGGTGAAATGCTCACGTCGAACTCTCCCAGTGAAGCTTATCGCCGAGTTGATTTTGATGCCCGCGTCGAAGGGTCCGATCCCGGCAAACTGGTGACGCTGTGCTATGAGCAGCTCACTTCGGCTCTGGGCACTGCGCTCTATGCGCACGATCGCGGAGACAACCAGCTCAAAAGCCAGTCAATGACCCGCGCGCTGTCCGCAATCACGTTGCTCCAGCTTGGTGTGAATGGCGATGAAAGCGTCACAAGCGCGCTCAACCATCTGTTCAAGGCCGCTCGGAAATCGATTCTCGACTGTGCGTTGAAGTTCGATGCAAAAGTAATTGGTTCAATCCGGAAGGATTTTGCCGAAATTTCCCGGGCCATGACAGCGGCGCATTAGATTGCGTGATCCGAAACACTGCCGACGACGGCGTTTGTTGCGGGCGGTTCCGGCCCATTGCCCTTCTCCGTCTCAAACAGGCGCGGGCGCTGTTGAAGACCGGGTAATCAGCTCTGGCACAAACGACGGGTGAGTGCTTTCGCCAAAGGCCGGCTGGATCAGCCCGGTTACGGCAATCCGCGCCATTGCCCCATAGGGCACTCGTACTGTCGTGAGCGGCGGATGGATCAGGGCCGCGATGCCGGTATCGCCAAAACCGATGACGGACAGCTCATCGGGTATTGAAATACTGCGAGCGCCAGCTTCATGAACGATACCTGCCGCCATTTCATCGTTGCTGACGACCACTGCGGTTGGCCGCGGGCTCACATCAAGCAATAGCTTGCCGGCTTCCAGACCCGACTGGAACGAATAGTCTCCGTTGGCGATAAGCTGAGCGTCGCGATAGAGATCGAATTCCGCCAGCGCATCGAGAAAGCCGAGCTCCCTCTCCGTTGCCGAAACATGCGTTTCCGGGCCGCTGACGAAACCGATACGGTCGTGCCCCAATGCCACAAGATAGCCGACCGCGGAAAAAACAGCCTTGCGATCATCCGACACGATGAAACCCTGTCCTTGCGGCTGAGAGCCGGATGCAATGTGCATTTGGGCGCAGCGGGCAGCACGGATCGTTGCTGCGTAGTTTTGCTCGCCGCCATGGGCCGCCAGGACGATGACACCGAACGGGCAATGCTTTTCAAGGAAGTTGCTGACTGTCGCGTTCGGATCCTCGCCCCCCGCATGCACCGTCGCAAGAGCAAAGTCTGTCCCGTCCAGCGCTTCGAAAATTCCCTCCTGCGCGGCTGAGACGGCGGCATCATCAGCGGCGTCGTCATAGACCAGAGCAATCAGCTTGCTGCGATGAATTGCGGGCAGGCCGGACCCGGCGAAGGCGGCATGGCCAAGTTCGGCATTAATCTGCTCGATCTTGCCGCGTGTCGTTTTTCCCAGCGCTGGTTCACGGGCCAACACCAGGCTGACTGTGCTGTGTGAAACCCCCGCGAGCCGGATAATATCATTGATCGTTGGCTTCTTCATCGCCGGGCAGATTGGCGAAACCTCTCCGCCCTGTCCAGCTTTGGCAAATGGCACCGCACAGTTATCTGGCACTTGCAGAGGCGCAGCCCGGTAAATCTGCCCTTAACCATGGCCGCCATGCGCCGTTATCGTATTGTATGAGTAGAAACAGTATCATAACCCGAAACCCCGCAAGAAAACTGCTCGGCTGGCTTGGCTTGCTTCCCACCGGCAGCACTGGCGGAAATGTCGCTCCCGCGCCGCAGCGGCGCTGGCGGGAAGATAGCCTGCGCGGCCCTGAAGAATTGCGTGAGCAATCACGAGACGAATCGCGTGAGGAGACGCTGGCCATTGCCGATTTGATGGGCAGGCTGGAAACCCAGCTTGAGACATTCTCGAGCAACGCCAGAGAAGCGCAGAGTGCCACATCGCAATATAGCGGAAGCCTTGAGCAACATGTTGCTGATCTGACGCTTTCGCAGGACACGACCGGGCAGATCATTTCCCATCTGGCAGACCTGACAAAGGTTATGCTCGCGCGAACTCGCGAGATCGAAACGGATATGCGCCGCAACGAGCAGGAAGCTTCGATGCTTCGCCTGAGCCTGGCCGATGCAAAACGCGACGCCGAAACCGATCATCTGACTGGCCTGCCAAACCGGCGTGCCTTCGAGATTCTGCTGGATGCGCAATTTGAAGAGGCACAAGGTGCAGGTGATGCATTGTCCGTGGCATTTTGCGACATCGACTTCTTCAAACGGATAAATGACACGCACGGCCACGACGCCGGTGACAGGGTCATTCGGGCAATAGGCGCCTATTTCTCCGGAATTTCAGATGATAATTGCCATATCGCCCGCCATGGAGGAGAAGAATTTGTTGTGCTGTTTCGCAACATCGACATAACCGAAGCGCGCAGCCGTCTGGACGAGGCACGCGAAACCATGGCCGCTCGGAACATGCGAAACCGTGAGAATGATGAGCCAATCGGCCCGGTCACGTTTTCAGGCGGACTGGCCGATATCTTTAGCCATGAGGATGCGCGCGCCGCTCTAAGAGCCGCGGACCAAGCCTTGTACAAAGCAAAACAAAGCGGACGAAACCGCATATGTGTTGCCGGGGAACCTGACCCTGAGCCTGTTTCGGGCGAAGAAGATATCGCTGCGTAGCGCGGCTTTCCGCTCAGATCGCATCTGCCTGCAGAAACGCTATCGGGTGGCTACCGACGCGGCATGGGCCGTTGCCGCAAACCCATGGTTGCCTCTCATGGGTAATTCTGGATCGGATACTTTCTGTGCGTTAGGCGAAAAACCGGAATTGTCCCACCGCCCGGGTAATGATAACCACCGCGCATGGATTACCCTGAAGATTGCGCGTCAGCGCACCCGCGCGGTGATGACCCTGCGCCGCTTGAAGGGCGGTCTCTGATCTTTGCAGAGATACCCGATGAAATTGCGGCCCAGATCGGGCAGATCATCACGCGCTGCACCTTGCTCGAACAGAAGATGATCGATGTTTTTCGCCTCTTTTCTCAGATCGAGTCGCAAGAGCTCGCCGCACTGGGCTATGCAGCTATCCCTTCTGCGCAGGCTCGTCTGGAGATGCTGCGCCAGAGTTTGCTTCAGGCTCCCGCCCACATTGGCAGTGCCGAAACCTTCTCGCGTATCCTCGATGAGTTCGAGGCAATCTCAATACTGCGCGACGAATGCGCTCAATCGGTCTGGTGGACGGACAGCCTTGGCCGATTGTGGATTTCCCGGGCGGACAAGAGCACGGCGACCCTCCACGAGACGAAGTTATTCGATCCGCAGACATTCGAGACATGCCGAAAACGCATCGACGCGCTGATTGACGAGATATTTGCCGCCACGATCAGCGGGATCGACGCGCTTGAATGTCAGGGCTGAGCTGACGCCGCCAAACGTGCTTTTGATTGCGGTTCCCCAGACAGTGATCTCATTTTCCGTTTCAGACTCTGCCCGGCAGCTTTCGTGGGAGGGTGGCCCTCAATTCGTCTGTTCGATGGGTGGGCGGGGTTGATGCCGGCTTACAAATCCGTCTGGCAGTGCATCGC
>JAHRVR010000146.1 GCA_019090585.1 Sphingomonadaceae bacterium | reverse complement strand
TGCCGCGACTTATGGCTTGTTGCTGGGGGCAACCGGGGTGGGCGCTGTGCTGGGCGCGCTTAACGTCAGCAATGTGCGGGATCGGTTTAGCACCGACTGGACGGTTCGCATTCTTGCGCTCAGCACTGGCCTTCCGCATATCGCCATCGCGATGAGTAGCTCGCTTATCATCACTTGCACGGCCTATTTCTTGATTGGTTTCTCCAACGTCCTGACATTCGCGTTGCTTAATGTGAACGTGCAGTTGTCCGCCCCGCGCTGGGTCGCGGCGCGCGCACTTTCGCTTTTTGGATCTTCGCTGACTCTCGGTTTGGCGCTTGGATCATGGGCGTGGGGCGCCCTCGCGGGTGAAATCGGGCTGGTAAACGTATATTTTGTAACCGGGGCCGCCACCATTCTGACTTTCCTGCTCGGATACATTTTTCCGGTTTCGCGCGATGAGGAGGGAGAAAAGTTTTCGGTCGAAATCGGTTATGAACCGGATGTGGCGCTCGGGCTTAGTCTGCGCTCGGGACCGATTGTTGTGGAAGTGGATTACGATGTGGATCCCGAGCAGGCGCGAGACTTTTATGCGGTGATGATGCGGATGCAGCGCATGAGAAAGCGGATCGGCGGCTTCGAATGGTCAATATCGCGCGACGTTGAAAACCCTGCGCTTTGGACGGAGCGTTATCACTGCCCGACCTGGGGTGATTATCTGCGCATGCGCGACCGATACACACAAGTCGATTCCGATGTGCAGGACGAAGCACGCACTTTCGATCGTTCTCCTGATGGTTTGCAGGTAAGGCGCCGGTTGGAACGGCCATATGGCTCGGTCCGCTGGAAAGCAGACTCGCCCGATCCACGCCAGGAAACGATCAACTATATTGGGCCGTGACAAGCCCAGCGTTTAACGGCTCGGGTGGGCCGGTGCCAGATCATCAGTCAGGCTTATAAGCCTTTATCGTTTTGACGACGTCGAGAAAGACGTTGTTCACTTCGGTGATACGGAAACCTGCAGCCCGAACATTCTGGACGGTCGGACGATTCATGTCCGGCCCGATCATGCGGCTCAGCACGGTCATCAGGTTCATCATCGGCCGGAAGGGATAGAACCGGCTTCCCGTATGTTCGAACATCATCAGCCGCCCGCCGGGCTTCAAGACCCTGTGAAGCGCTTTTAGTCCTTCGATGGGATTGGGCACCGAGCAGAATGTGCAGGACGTGACGATCTGATCAAAGCTATCCGGTTCGAAGGGCATGTCATGCACGTCCATGACATGCGCCTTGATGGTCCCGTCATAAGCATCCAGTCGCTCTTGCGCCTGTTCGATCATCTTTGGGCTGATATCGATGGCGGTAATATCCTTGCCCGTTGGGAAAAAGGGGAGGTCGAGCCCGGTCCCAAGCGCGAGAAACAGGATCTTGCCGTCCATCTCGCGAAACACTTCCCGCTTGAAAGGGCGCCAACGTTCCTCGGCGCCCTTGCTGGCCATCGTATCGAAACGCGGGGCGAGCCGGTCCCACTTTGCCTGTGTTACAAGATCAGCCATTGGGCAGCTCCTCTGCGTCACTCGTAATCCCGCGCAAAAGGCTGTTCGCAATCCAGATGAAGACAATGCCGACGACACCTGATCCGGCGCCAAGCGCCAGCGCCTCTGTAAAGGGCAGGGGCATTTTTGCTGCTGCCATTCCCACCACCATGCCGCTAAGCATGCCGGTGAACATCAGCGGCACCATCGCTTCCATCGCACCAAGCTTGAAGGCTACGGTAAAGAGGGCGATCAGCCCGGCGATCATACCGATCGGCATCATCACGAACATCGCTACCCACATGTTCCACGAAGGACTGACGATGAGCCAGCTTATAATGCCGACGATGGTTCCCAGAAACAGGTTGGCGAGAAAATCGCCAACCACATAAGACAGGCGGTGGTCCAAGAGTTTATCCCCTTCATGCATCCTCTTGCCTGTCATTAGCACGCAATCACCGGACCGCAATGCGGATCGTTGCTGCGGGTTGGATCATAGCGATCCGTGCAGGCTGATGAAGGTATTCCGGCCCGGCTCAGGAGTGCCGATGGTGCGGTAATGGCTCTTGCCCGTCAGGTTGCGCAGCGCAGCGCGCAGTTCAAGTCCGGGCCGCAGAACTACTGAAACCTGCGCATCGAGCGTCGTGAAGCCATCGATAGTTTGAAATCCCGTCGCTACCGAGGAATCGAGAAATTCGCCGTTGAACCTGCCGTCGATTCGCACAGTGACTCGTTCATGTGGAGCCCATTCCAGCGATGCTGTTCCTTTCCATTCAGGGCGGAAGCGCAGCGGTGCCTCGTCAGCCGAGCGGGATGACAGATACGTCAGGTTGCCGAGGAGGCGCAGGCGGTTCCATTGACCCGATGCTGCAAGTTCAAAGCCTTTTGCCGTCACGCGCGTGCGATTGATATTGGTGAAACGATCAGGATCGAAATCGATTAGATCGCGGTAGACAGAGCGATAGGCCACCGCGCTTGCCGTCCAGTTTCCGTCTGCAGAGGCCCAGCTGATGCCGCCGTCATATGTCGTGCTGGTTTCGGGAAGCAGATCGGGATTGGCGATCAGTGGAAAGCCCAGCGCAAAAAAGCTGGGCTGCTTGAACCCCCGGGCATAATTGGCGGCAAGGGTGAAACCTGATTGGCCGAGTGGCACGGTCAGGCCCGCACGCGGTGTAAAGCGGTCTGGGCCGCTCTCCGGGAAATCCGCTCTCAATCCTGTGTGCAGTGTGGCCCCGGCCGGCAAGGCGAGCGAGGCCGTTGCAAACAGGCCGGGAAGCGAGCGGCTGAGCGCGTAGCTGGCCGGGATCGGAAAGCCGAAATCGACCACGCCGTCGCTTTGTCCGTCCTCATGCACGAACGATGCGCCGATGCTGGCCGCAAATGATTCAGCGGGCGACCAGGACAGGCTCGAGACCAGTTCCAGCCTGTCAAAGCGGCTGTCGCTGGAAATGGGCGGCACGCCGTCAAGCACACCGGGTGCGATCCCCGGCGAACTGGACTGAAAGGTGCTTTGCCCCCAACTGGCACGAAGCTGGGCTTCCATGTGAGAGGAGATAGCGGTGGATGCGCTTGCGCCAAGGGCGATCTGCCTGCGGTCCCGCATTTCGGAATCGCGCAACACGGCCAGCTCCGGCCCGCCGCTGTCCTCGGGGAAACCCTCGCTTTGGCTTGCGCTGTAGAATCCAAACAAGTCGAGCCCGATCGCGCTCCCAAGTTCCGGCGATGCGGCGAACATGGCCAGCTGGCCCTCGCTTGATGATCCGGCGTGATAGTCATTTGTGTCTCTGGCGCTGGCGGCCAGTGTGAGCGCGCCTGCCTTTCCGCGCAGGAAGGCGCGGCCTCCCACATGGAAACGCCCGCCCGATCCGGTCCCCATCCGGGCTGCGGCGCCTGAGCCGTCTTGCGCAGTGCCGAGCCTGATGCTGACCACGCCGGACAGCGCATCTGCGCCATAGGAGGTTGACCAGGGGCCGGAGAGGATATCGACGCGGGCGGCGTCCCCCGGGCCAATCAGCGAGAAATCGAAACCGCCACCCGATGACAGCATCGGATCGTTGACGCGCACACCATTGATGACAACCAGAGCGAAATTGGGCTCGCCGCCGCGAATGGAAAGATAGCTTCCGCCGCCAATTCCGCCTTTCTCAAAAGCATCGACTCCGGGCAGCAGCGCCAGCGATTCCAGCAGGGATGCCGGTGCCTGCGCAGCGATATCGCGTTGCTGTAGTGACCGGGTTGTTCCGGCGATGTCTTGCGCAGGATCATCGAGCCGGGCGACGACCTTGATGTCTCGCTCGCTTCCGGTGTCCGCCAACGTGCTGGCCGGCAGAAGAAGTGCAAAGGGTATTGCGGTCAGCAATCGGTGTGCAAGCGGCAAGGTGCGGAACTCAGGTGGTTTTTTCATTGTGTTACTTTTTTGCCCAGTTTGGCGGCGGTCAGCCCTTGCGAAGTCCCGGCACCAACATACAGTGCCCGGCGCGGTGTTGGCCGCCCCGTTAATGCCGGAGTGAAGATGTGGCAATGCAGCGTATTGTGTCTGTTCTGAGCAGTCTTGCGGTTGTTATTGCTGCGATCCTGCTTGGCGCGGTCTTCTCTGGGATTACGCACCAGCTCATTCGACTGGCCCTGCCTCTTCCAGACGTTCCCGCCGGCCGAGGCGAGATTGTTGCGGCGTTGATGCATCTGGTGCCCGCAGGCTTGCTGTCCTTCGGAGCGGCGTCGCTCTTTTTTCCGCAAGGACTGTTCGCTTCGGCAGAGCGCGTTGCAAAGCAGATTTATGCCTGGGGCGCCGCGTGGGGCGTAGGTTCGCTTTACCTGTTCCTGATGACCAGCGATGTCTTTCCGCACCAGCTGCTTGTCGGGGCCTTCGTCATTGGCATCGTTCTGTTCTGGGCAAGCTATGCGTTGTTCGGGCAGGATCGCACCGTAGCAGGACGTCACGGTGTTGGCGCCAGACTGTTGGCGGCTGTTGGGGCAACGCTGCGCACCGCGCTGAAGCCAGCGGCATGGCTGGCCATCTTTGTTACGATCCTGCCGCTGATTGCAGCTGTCCTATATGTGAAGGATCAGGATTTCCGCGATGGGGTTGCAGAGTTTCGGGTGCGGCAGAATGTCTCTGTCGATGGCAGCTGGATGACGGTTCCGATCAATACCAAAACGCAGTTGCTACAGCCGATCATGATCCGCCCGGAACCGGGACGCACAGACTCCCTGTTGGTGCTGGAGCGCGCCGGGCGGTTGTTCCGCATGGCATATCCCGATGACGGGACAAAAGAACTGCTGCTCGATTTTACGCGCGCGGTGGGCGAGGTCAATCTGGAGAACGGAGCGCTCGGCTTCGATTTCGATCCTGGCTATGGGCCAGATGGCAATGGCTTGGTTTATGTCTTTTTCACAAGCTTCACGCCTGACAGGCAGATTAACTACCTCTCTCGCTTTGATATTGGCCTGCCTGAGGAGAAAACCCGGCTCGCCTCGCGGTTTGACTTGTTGGCGCTGGGGCGTCCGCCTTCGCAGTATCACAATGGAGGCCATGTCGAGACGGGCTCGGATGGCCTGCTTTACATCTCTGTCGGAGAGATGGGCATGGACACGTCGCATCAGCATATCGATCGCACATTGAGCGGCGGTATCCTGCGTATCGATGTGCGCGGTGAGGGCGGCGAAACCATCCCGATCGGAAAGCAACCGCTGGATGGCAAGACGCAAGGCTATGCCATTCCCAGCGATAACCCCTTTGTGGAAGTGCCCGGCGCTCTCTACGAATTTTACGCTTATGGCCTTCGCAATCCATTCCGTTTCGCTTTCGACGGGGAAACGGGCCTCCTGTGGACCGGCGATGTCGGCTCGACAGTCTGGGAAGAGGTCAATGCGGTCGAAAAAGGCGGGAACTATCAGTTTCCTTACGACGAAGGCGGCCGGAAGACCTCGTTCGAGAAGCCCGGTATAGTCTGGGGAGCCGAGCACGGGCCCGTCCACGCCTATCAGCATACAGCGTATGACCGCTCTGTGATTGGCGGTATCGTTTATCGCGGCAAGCGCTGGCCGGAGCTGGATGGCCAGTATATTTTCGGCGACAACTATTCAGGCACGTTCTGGTCGATCCCGGCGCGCAATGAGAAAGTAGAGCACGTCCGCACGCTCGGTCAGGCGACGAAATATGCGCAGCGGGGCTTTACCTCGATCATCCAGACGCCGGACGAGCGCATCGTGATAACGATCATGGGATCATCCAGTGCGCCCAATGGAGAGATTGTGGAACTGGTGCCGAAGAAGGGCGGCGGAAAACTGAGCCTGGTGGGCGAGGGGGCCGTAGCCGCCGCTGCTGGGCCTGAGAAAATGACCGAGGCCTCGATTCACGAATCCTACGTCACCAATTGCGGGCGTTGCCATGGCGCGACCGGCAAAGGCGATGGTCCCGATGCGGAGCTGCTGAGAGAGCAGTTTGGAGCGCCGCCGACTGATTTTCGCGATGCGGCCTTCAAGGCAAAGTCACGCGCTGAAATCCGAAAGGTAATTGCCCAAGGCGGCGGTGCAGCCGGACTTTCCGACGCGATGCCGCCTTGGGCCGGCGTGCTCGAAGATGATGAGATCGAAGCGCTGACCGACCATGTACGGGCTATGCCAGCGGAGTAAGCCGCCAGCCCAGTAAGCCGCCAGGATAGCCTGCCAGAATGCCTGATCGCGCAAATATCAGCTGGCTGGCGCGGCGGGCGTGATCTCGCTCCATTGCGAGACCGCCTCACGGCCGACGATAAGCCAGCCCTTGTCAAACCGCCGGCAATCATCGCGATACTGCACACCGATGGTCATGTTCGGCTGCTCGCTTCCGGGCGCAGACTTGTGCACGGCAATGGCGTAAGAAAGCACGCGTGCCTCATTGCCCTTCATTTCGATATGCTGATTGGTGATATTGTGCTGGGTCGCGGCGTAAGCTGAGGCTCCGCCATAGACCTTGGGCAGATATTCATCGATCGCGGCCTCGCCGAGCGCGCCTTTGGCAAAGGCCTCATCGGCAAAGACACTGCGGGTCAGATCGTAATCGCGCATGTCCACGCCCAGGGCATAGACTTTCACCAGTTGCGAGACAGCATAGCGATCCGCCAGTTCATTCGCATCAGGTGGTGCAATCGGTCCTGCCCAGCAGCCTAAATCGTAGTGCATAATTGCTTCTCCCCGGCGCTCTTGTGGAATTTGCAGTGCTATTGAAGCACTGACCTGACTTGCTCCAGAACATCCGCATTTTCGATAGTGCTTGGCGTGGGAACGTTCTTGCCGTTGGCAATGCCGCGCATGGCCGCGCGCAGGATCTTGCCTGAACGGGTCTTGGGAAGCGCTTCTACGATATGCACTTCTTTCAACGCGGCGACAGGGCCAAGCACGTCGCGCACTCTGGCAACGATCTCGTCCGCGATATTGCTGCGCGCCGTTTGACCACCTTTCAGGACAGCCAGCGCCATGGGCACCATGCCCTTCAGCGTATCATCGACGCCGATGACGGCGCATTCGGCTACCGCCGGATGGCCGGCCACGATTTCTTCCATTTGCCCGGTCGACAGTCGGTGGCCTGCCACGTTGATGATGTCGTCTGTCCGGCCCATGATATTGAGGAAGCCATCACTATCGAGATGGCCCGCATCGCCAGTTTCGTAATAGCCGGGAAAGGCCGCGAAGGCCTGTGCATAGCCTTCCGCATTGTTCCACAACGTCGCGTAACAGCCCGGTGCAAGCGGCAACTTGATGGTTACATTGCCAGCTGACCCGGCCGGGACGGGCTTGCCATCGTCGTCCAATAGCTCGAAGCGGAAGCCGGGAACGGGAAAGCCCGCGCTGCCCGGCTTACGGCGCGTGTCGTCCAGCCCCATGCACGTCGCGATGGCAGGCCAGCCAAGTTCGGTCTGCCACCAGTGATCGAAGACCGGGACGCCCAGTTGCGCTTCGGCCCAGTCGATGGTGTCAGGGTCCGCCCGTTCGCCGGCAAGGAACATCGCGCGCAGCGAGCCTGTTGCGATCTCGTCGATAAATGCGCCTTCCGGGTCCTCCTTGCGGATCGCTCGGATTGCGGTTGGCGCGGTGAAAAACACGCTGACATCATTGTCGCGGATTACGCGCCAGAACGTGCCTGGATCGGGCGTGCCGACTGGTTTTCCTTCGAACAGAACCGACGTGCATCCGGCCATAAGCGGGCCGTAAACGATATAGCTGTGGCCCACGACCCAGCCGACATCGGACGCGGCCCAGAAGGTCTCGTCCGGCTTCACACCGTAAATATTTCGCATGCTCCAGACCAGCACGGTGGCGTGTCCGCCATTGTCGCGCACGACGCCTTTGGGCACGCCGGTCGTCCCGGAAGTATAGAGGATGTAAAGCGGGTCGTTGGAGGCGACCGGAACGCAGGGCGCCGCGTCGGCCTTGGCAAATTCCTGCTGCCAGTCGAGATCGCGGTCTGGGATCATGTCTGCGGCGCGTTGCGGCCTTTGCAGCAGGATCACATGCCCGACCACATGGCTGGCAAGATCCAGCGCGTGATCGACCAGCGGCTTGTAAGCCACAACTTTGCTTCCCTCGATCCCGCACGATGCGGTGAGGACCAGCTTCGGCTGGGCATCGTCGATCCGCTTGGCCAGTTCCGGCGCGGCAAAGCCGCCAAAGACAACCGAATGGATTGCACCGATGCGCGCGCAGGCCAGCATGGCAAAGGCTGTTTCAGGGATCATCGGCATATAGATGATGACCCGGTCCCCTTTGCCGATACCGCGCGCCGCAAGCATTCCGGCAGTCCGCTCGACATGGTGGAGAACTTCAGCATAGCTGAAGCTTTGTGATTGTTCGGTGACGGCGCTGGCATGGATGAGGGCGGTGCGCTCACCGTGGCCGGCCTCAACATGGCGATCGATTGCGTTGTAGCAGCTGTTGAGCTTGCCATCGGCAAACCAGCCGTCGTTTTCGTTCCAGCCCTTTGTCGGCTTTACCGTCCAGTCCAGCGCTTCGGCGGCTTCAAGCCAGAAAGCGCCGGGATCCTCAATGCTGTTCTTATAGGCATTCTCGTATCTGCTGGGGTCGGTCATGCTTGGTCCGGCGTCTCTTTCGGGCAAACTTCAGCTTGGTCGCCGGACACATTAGAGCGCTCACGCGAAAAGGCCATATGGCCCGAACCGCGCTCGCGATGCCTAAAATGGCACTGAGGGCCAAATCAGAAGTGATAACGCAGTCCTGTAAGCAGATTGGTTGATTCCCCACCTTGAAACCCGGCCGTGCGGACAGCCGATACGTCAATCAGCAGAGAGCGGGACAGGCTTACTGTGGCGCTGCCGCCATATTCTGCCCAGCTCTGGCTGAAGCCCGGATAGTCCAGTGGGCCAAATAGCCGCGCAGCCTCGATCGGCGCGCTGCTGCGGATGGCGACAGCGGAATTGGATGTCGTGACGAACGCGCCATAGGCGGACACTCTGTGGTTGCTGTGGGTGCCAAGAAGCCTGTCGACGGTGAGGCCGACACTTCCTGTCTCGCTCGTCTGGCGCTCCTTGTGCGCAATGGTTCCGCGTGTCCCAACTTCGATTGCCCGTGCCGTGTCGATACGGCTGATGTCTCCGGCGATGAAAGGCGACAGGGCGGTGCGCTCATCGATATCGATCTCGTAAGTCAATGAGATACCGCCCGAAAGTGTCTTTCCGTTACTGTCGATCGTAATGCCGCGTCCGCCCCGGCGGAAGAACTCTTCTTTCTGAAACTGCCGCCATCCGATCGCGCCATAGCCATCCAGCGTGACTTTGCCGAAGCGATAGCCCCCGCCGAGCGAAACCTGCCATGTCGTGGCGGGCACCACATCGGCAAAGCCCAGCGCATCACGCACTGCGAAATGCGTCACCGCGCCGTGAACGTAACCGTCACCCAGGATGCGCGTAACGCCAAGGCGCATGAATGGCTGGTCGCCCCCGTCCTCGATTATCGTGGCTCCGCCCGCTGCGGAAAGTGACCAGTTGTCCGGGCTCTCTGGCTGGGCCAGTTCCTGTTCCCCCGCGAGGGCGGGACCAGAAATTACGCTGAAGGAAAGAGCCAGATAGAAAAGCCAAAACCGCCGCATGTTACCCCCTGAACTTATTCGATATACTAACCGATACGGTCCTACCTGAAAATTCCCTTCGTATTTTCACGAAGGATATATCGGGTCTGCTACGTAAGGGATGAGAGAGGAGCATTTTGGCGCGGTGCTGAGAACGTCGGATAATACGGTTGCTCTACGCGATGACGCGCTCATGGCGCGGCTTGCGGCGTGCGATTCCGATGCGTTCCGCGCTGTGATTGAACATCACGCCCGGCCAGCGCACCGTATTGCCTGGCGAATGCTTGGCGAAGCGAGTGAAGCTGAGGATGTGGTGCAGGAAGCCTTGCTAAAGCTTTGGCAGCAGGCTGATAAGTGGATCGCCGGAGGGCAGGGTATCGCGCCATGGCTATCGCGTGTGACAACAAATCTTTGCATTGATCGTATGCGGCGAATTCGTCCCGATACTGGTGTGGAATTGCCCGAACGGGTCGATCAGTCGCCCGGCGCGGATGCAATATTGGACGAAGACCGCATTCGTGCACTGACTCATGCCGCGCTCCTTGCACTGCCCGAAAAACAGCGGGCTGCCATCGTGCTCACGTACTACGAAGAATTTCCCAACAATCAGGCCGCAGAGGCACTGAGTATGAATATCAAGGCGTTCGAGTCCCTTCTTCTGCGTGCTCGAAAGGCATTGCGTACATTGCTTTGCGAACACGGATTGCTCGGATGGGAGGCTGAATAATGAGCCGCTTGCCACCACTTGAGGCCGAAATGGCCGGCCTGCTTGACCGGTTGGATCCGCCGCCATTCTCTGCCGGTTTCGCGGACCGGGTTGTTGCTGCAGCAAAGGCATCGCCGCCGGCCGCGTTGCCGCCTTTGCGTAAGGCTGCATGGCGCCGCCGTGCTATCGCGGCGATCGCGGCGGGCAGCTTGCTGAGCGTAGCCGCTGCCGCTGCTATCGCGCCCGAAACCCTGCGCAAGATTCCGATCATTGGGGAAATTGTGGACTGGGTAATCCCGGCCAACCAGCCTGCGCCGCGTTCAGACGTTACGGCACCCGCGCTACAAGGCCCCGCTTTGCCGATGGGTGAACCGCTTGCGGAAAGCGGGGATCGTCTCATTGTTGTCTCGCCGATTGAACCGCTGAATATAAGCAGTCAGGCCGAAATTTCAGACAACCGGGCGGTTGCGCCCGTTCCGGTGCCAGTGCGCGGCCCCGATAGGCCTCCTGCCAACATGCGCGACTTGCCCGCGCGGGCACCTGTCACCCAACCGGTTCCTGAGCGCACATCCACTCGCGAGGGTTCAGCGCCATCGGGGGACGAGGCGGTTGCGCAGCAGAGGACTGAGATAACGACTGAACAAGTCAGCCCCGTAGTGGAAAATGATGCGGAAATAACGCGCAAGGCTGAGGTTTCGGATGCTGCTGAGGCCGCGCCAGTGCGTGTAATCACTGTCGAACGCAGCGATGCCGCCGATCTGACCGAGGTCCGCCGCGTGCTGCGTGAAACCCGCGAAGCAGCCCCTGTTCGTTCGCCCCGTCCGGAACGGCTCAATAGCCCCCGGCCGCGCGCTGAGCCGAGACCGCGCACCGCGCCACGGCCACGCAGCCTACCGCGTGGACGCTGAGCAATAAATTCCTGCGAAGGATTTTTCTGACCCACTGCGTAAGGAGTAGCGAGCATGCTCTCCAATCTCAAACGAAGTGGAGAAACACGATATGAAACGGATTCTTACAGGCGCTGTTCTGGCGCTTATCGCTATGCCGGCTGCGGCACAGCAGGTTAGTTCGGTTGATCGCACAGCCGTTCAGGCCCGCCCTGCGGCAGATCGCGTCGCGCCAATCCAGCGGGCCGGTAACGGAGACAAGGCAGCGTATATCGCGGCTTTGCGCGCGGCTCATAAGCGGGCAAAGAATGCGGTTGCCAACGGTGCGGAACCGGCGCGGGTTCGCGCCAAGTTGCAGGCATACAAGCAGCAACTGCGCCGCCGGTGGAATGCAACGCATTGATACGAATGCCGTGAAAGAGCGGTATCGGAACTGAGGCAATCGCTTTCCTCTCCGGGATTGCCTCAAGCGGGAGCGGTCATGGCCACCATGATCGCTCCCGTTTTCATTTTTTGTGGTGCTGCTCTCCTCTTGCGAGGGGGCAGACAAGGTGGTCTTCAGATCCCGCGCAGGTCATCTGCCTTCCAACTGTCGAGTGCCTGTTTGCGGAACGTCAGTGCCAACACGAAGGCACCTGCCGGAGAAAGCCGTCATACCCTTGCCAGCGGGGCTGGGCATTCTCCATTCCGTTCACGGCCCATTGATAATCGCCGCCGACGTAGCGTTTGATAATTGGGGGCCTCTGGTTCGAGGATGGCTTGAAGGTCCAAATGGTGCCCGGGGGCGGGATCGAACCACCGACACTACGATTTTCAGTCGTATGCTCTACCAACTGAGCTACCCGGGCATCGCTGCTGCGACAGTCTTGTTCGAACTGGCGAGCGATTGGAAGCAGCGCCTATGGCGAAGCTGAGCGGCCTTTGCAACCCCCGGAATCAGTCATTTGACGGATAATCGGGCGGGGCAGGCGGACCCGGCACGCAATAGCTGTCATCCAGCCATTTCCCGAGATCGCGGTCCCGGCATCGTGATGAGCAGAACGGCGCATGTTCGGGGATCCGCGGCTGGCGGCAGACCGGGCATTTTTTCGCTTGTGTGCTCATGGCGATATGGCTTGCGCGAAGCCGGCATCCAGCGCAAGTGCGGGATCGGACTGACAGGTGATTTCACGGCCTGTGCGGCGCGCAAGTTCCTCCAGCCATTCAGGGGTGAGCCGGGCTTTCACTCCCGGATGACAGGTCAGCAGCACCTTGCCCGGATCGCTGAGTGCTTCAGCACGGCGCAACAACAACCGTGCGGCGGCGCCAACCCGATTTTGCGCGATGCGATGTAACAGGGAAGGGCGCTCCAGCCGCGCGACAAGCTGGACGAAACCGAACCCGTTCATCGCCGTGCGTTCATGCGGCCACTCGGCCAGTGCAATGTCCAACGCCTGATCCACCGCGCGGCGATCAGCTTTTGTCTGCAAAGTCGGGAAGTCGATACCGATCGACCCACCAAGGTCGAAACGGCGGATTGCCTGTGCGAGCGGTTCGACAGCGGCCAAGGCCAGATCGCGCGCGGGCATGCTGCCATCGATATCGATCAGGCTCATGGCGGGCGTCGTGGAAAAATGCAGGGAACCGCCCGCGAAATCGACGAGGCCGGGCCATGCCTCTGCCCAGATTTCTTCCCAGTGATTGTCCGGAAAATTCCGCACGACCGTGGCTTCCTCACCCGATTTGGCC
>JAHRVR010000145.1 GCA_019090585.1 Sphingomonadaceae bacterium | reverse complement strand
GCTTCAGCCGACTGAGGCGGCGGCGGAGGGCTGGGCAGAAACGATCCTCTCAAGGCTTGGCCCGGTCGCCGAATACAATGCCAAATGCACACCGGGCTATTACAACAACGAACTTGGAGCGAACACCAGCTTTGTCCCGCGCAATGCGATATTTGCGGGCCCGCCAGACGAGTTCCTGCACATTCTTCGTGAATGGCGGGAAAATCATGGTGAGGAACGGGACCTGGAGATTACGACACAGGCGTAGCGGGCTGGCACCGCAATTCGAATTCAGACTATAACAGGATATGGCTATGCTTGTTGAAGGTCTGGACCACGTCGAATTGCTGCTGCCCGCAGAGCGGATCACTGAGGCGGCGAAGGCTTTTGGCGATTTGCTGTGCATTCCCTTTCCGGCACCGGAACTGCGGGAGGAGCACAAGATCCTGTGTTCAGCCAGCTATGAGGCTGGCATTGTGCTCACCTCGCCTGTTTCGGCGGAAAGTCCGCTCATGGCCGAGCTTGAAAGCAAGGGCTCTGAACCTGGCGGTGCCGGACCGATTGTCTGGCGCGTGAATTCCATCGACGCAGTTCGCGAACATGCCAGGAAACTTGGCGTGGGTATTGCCTTTGAAGCGCAGGGCAAAGACGCAAGCCGCATGCTTTACCTCTCACCGGAAGATTGCTGCGGCTATATGCCCAGCTTTGTGGAGCGCCCGGGCGTTCCCAATCCGGTCCAGCCACCTTTGGGCGCGCTCGTCTCGGGTCTGAACCGGATCGAATTCCTCACCCCTGCGGAAGTCGCGCGCGATGTGGCAGCGTTCTACGAACAGCTGCTCCAGACGCAGATTCCGATGGACCATATGCCTGAGCACAATGTGCTGAGCGGCGTGTCATGGGAGGCCGGCTTTGAAGTCTATGCGCCGGGAAGCGGGGAGAGCGTTCTTAACCAGCACCTTGCGCAGAAGGGCGCGCGCGGTGCGATTGGCCCGATTGTGTGGAACGTGCCGGATATCGAGATGCTCAAGCAGCGGGCGCGCGAACTGGGCCACGATTTCCAGTATGAGTTCAAGACCGATAATTACCATCAGGTTTGCCTGCGGCCCGAGACGCTCTTTGGATATATGGCCACTTTTTGCACAGGACATCGCCTGAGTGATTGAGAGGCCGGGCTGCGCGTAATGGGCAGCTGCAATCCAACCGCGCCCTCACCGGGCTTGCCTTTTCGGCATGAGCCGCGCAAGTCAGGATGCAAAAAATCCTGACTTTGGGGAGATATAGGGCGATGCGGCCATTGTATTGCGGATGGTATGTCGTTGCCGCGGCAGTTCTCATTTACGCATTAGTTATCGGCAGCACATTTGCCGCATTTGGTCTGTTCGTGCTGCCCGTGTCGGCAGAGTTCGGTCTGTCGCGTGCCGAAATGAACACCGGGATAATCGTTCTCAATCTTGGCAATGCGATGATCGCGCCATTTATCGGGCGAATGCTCGATCGAGTGCCTGCAAGGCGAATCATGGTAGCCAGCACCGTGCTGCTTGGCGCCAGTTTGATGGCGCTCGGCCTGTCGCGCTCCTTGTGGCTCGATGTCGGGATCATCGCGCTGCCTCTGGCGGCTGGTGTGCTTGGCTCCGGCACGATTTCAATATCGGTTATGATTGCCCGTTGGTTTTCGGCCTATCGCGGACGGGCAATGGCTCTGGCCTCAATCGGCATGGCGCTTGGCAGTATCATCATCGCGCCATTGGTCGGCTGGCTGATCGCGAATGAAGGCTGGAGAACGGCCCTGCTCCTGGTGGGCGGGGCCATCATCGTGCTCATGCTTTCGGTAATCCTTTCCATACGCGAAAGCCCCGGCCCCGATGATATCGAGGTGCCTGACAGCCCGGGCGCCAAGCAGACACAGGTGACCGCGGGCTCTCCAGAGGAAGTTACCGTGCCGACTGCGGGGGAAATCCTGCGCATGCGGCTGTTTTGGGTGTTTGCTTTGGCCATAGCTATGGGGACCGGCATAAATCAGGGCCTGATGATCAGCCTGGTTCCGCTGGCACTGGATTCCGGCCTCTCGATTATGCACGGGGCAAGCCTCGTTTCGGTCAGTGGGATAGCGGGCATTGCGTCGATGTTGTTCCTGGCGGTTATGGCTGACAAGGTGGATCGAACGGTCCTGCTGTCTTTGCTCATTTTGTCAGGGGGAGTTCCGTGCGTCGTGCTTCTGGTCGCGGAATCCTATACGGTGTTTCTGTTTACGGCAGCTGTCATTGGCTTGTCTCTTGCGGCCGCGGCGCCATTGTACCTCGCGCTGCTGGCCGATCGCTTCGGACTTGCTGCCTTTGGGACGGTGCGGGGGCTGACAGTACCGGTCATGTCGCTGGCCGGCGCGGCCATGGTTCGGTTCATCGGCGAAGTCTTTGACAGGACCGGCTCTTACGATGCTGGCCTTTGGACCTTCCTTGCTCTGGATGTGGTTGCCGCTGCAATGATGTTCTCAACCAGGCCGAAACGAACGGAGCAAGCAGCGTAGAGCCATTGCCCAAATCGCATTGCCCGGACTTGTGAAATGCGCGGCTCAGGGGCTTGGCTCAGGGGCTTGGGAAATATCTGACCACTTCTTCGCCGAAGCCAGCCAGTGTTTCCGGGTCACCGAAGTCGCAGAACCACACGTAACTGCGCTCGACTCCCTGCTCGCTGCGCAGGCGGAAATGTTCGAGCAATTCCTCGCCCGTTCCGATGACAGGACTGGAATGGCCGAAACGCCGCATCGCAACCTCGGTGATGGCCGCCCGGTCCCCGCCTTTGGGGATATATGCGACCATCTCTTGTGTTGAGACGCGTGCCTTCCCGGCTTTTGCCTTCAGTTCCTGGAATGCGTCACCCTCGAACTGGTCAAGATAGCGCACGTCGAGGTTCCACCAGTCCGCAAATTCCCGGACAAGTTCCATGGTCTTTGGCCCGCCTCCACCGATCAGGATCGGTATCTTGCTGAGCGGCGTGGGCGCGAAAGTAACCTCGGAAAACTGGTTGAATTCACCCTCGTAATCAATAGTCTCGCCGCTCCACAGGGCGGTCAGGATTTCCAGCGTTTCACGCAATCTGCGCACTCTGTCACGGGGTTTCGATGGCGTCAGGCCAAAGGCGTCGAAATCGGTCTGGTATGACCCCCAACCGATGCCCAGTTCGAAGCGCCCCTTCGATGCGTGGTCCAGTGTGATCGCCTCACGCGCAAGTACGGCTGGATGGCGCATGGCATCGCACAGGACGAGCGAGCCGACTTTCAGCTTCGTTGTGCGCGCCGCAATCCAGGCATTGGTGACCATCGCATCAAACATGGGCAGGTTATGGGCAAGCGGGGGAAGGAGATGGTCCATCCCGGCCATCCCGTTGAACCCGGCACTCTCGGTCGCGTGCGCGATTTCGACCATACGATCGAGCGACAAGCGCATCTGCGGCAGAAACAAGTGAAATTGCATCCTTATATCTCCTTCACTGCCAGTGGTTGATCTGTTGTGCGTACAATGCCCGTTGATCGGCTGAACGCAACCGGCATCTTGCACACAGGCTTGGGCAGAGCGCTTTGAACCTGCGGCCTGCATGAAATAACGGTTTGACCGCGCAAATCGGATGTGAAAACAGGGTCAATCCGAGCCGACAGATATGCGGCTCCGGACATTGGGATGAGTAAGCCTCACAACAGGCGAGAACGGTTTCTATATATGAATCAAGATGTCAGCGCTGCGGGAGCGGCTCCGCAGAACAATACGGCTATAGTGTCTGGTCGTTACCGCACTTATGTCATGAGCCTCTTGCTAGGCATCTATATCCTCAATTTCGTTGACCGGCAGGTCGTGAACATCCTTGCCGAACCCATCAAGCATGACCTTGGCCTTGCCGATTGGCAGCTGGGGTTGATGGGCGGGCTGGCATTTGCAGTCCTCTATACGGTCATGGGCGTGCCGATTGCCCTGATCGCTGAGCGGCGCAGCCGACCAACGATCATTGCCATCGCCATCGCGACCTGGAGCGCATGCACGGCGGTTTGCGGCCTTGCCCAGAATTTCGTGCAGCTCGTGCTCGCGCGAATCGGGGTTGGTATAGGCGAGGCGGGTTGTACACCGCCCGCGCACTCGTTGATCCTCGACTACTCGCCCAGGGAAAAGCGTGGCTCGGCGCTTGCCTTTTATGGAATGGGCGCGCCGATCGGCGGGCTTTTGGGAATGGCTTTCGGTGGTTTGGTGGCCGATGCCTATGGCTGGCGCATGGCTTTCCTCATCGCTGGTGCGCCCGGTGTGTTTTTTGCAATCCTGACATACTTCACGCTGAAAGAGCCGCGCAAGATGTTAGCGGCTGGCCAGCAGAAGTCGGCCAAATCCGGGGTTACTATACGCGAGGCACTACGCGTTCTGGGCTCTAAGCCTTCGTTCTACTGGGCTGTCGGCGGCATTTCGATCAAGGCGTTCATTTCGATTGGCTATACCTTGTTCATGGCTTCGTTCTTCCTGCGTAACCACGGAGCGGCCGTGGCGGAATATGCGCAGGCGCTGGGCGGTTTACAGTCGATGGGTTTTCTTGGCCTGACTATCGGTCTCGTCAGTGGGACTTTTGGCGCTCTTGGCATGTGGACCGGGGGGCAACTTGCCGATCGTGTCGCGTCAAAGGACATACGGTGGCACATGTGGGGCTGTGCCATTGCGGCGGTGCTTTTCATCCCACCCTTCGTTCTTGCCATGACGACAGATTCCTTCCTGCTCGCCCTGGCGTGTATGGCGGTGAGTTCCGTGATCGGAACCCTGCATTATGGCCCCGGGATCTCTGCGACATTGAGCGTGGCGCCGTCCCATATGCGCGCGCCAGCATCGGCGATCCACTTGTTCATAGCCAATCTGGTTGGCCTTGGCCTTGGCCCGCTCGCTGTCGGTGCATTGAGCGATTATCTCGCTGTTTCGCTCGGCACGGGAGAAGGCCTTCGCTGGGCCATGGTGATCGCCAGTTTCGGCGGAATACCTGCTGCGTTCATGTTCTGGATGGCAGCAGGGACCTTGCGTGAGAACATGGAAAGCTAGAGCTCTGGTTCCAGGGGCGGTTCGCAAGGCATCCAGCGTCCCGGTGCGCCTACTGGCAGGCCGGGGCCGTGCTACCGTTGCGGCACAGCTCCACACCTCTGAGGAACTTGCGCGCCCACAGGAAGTCTGCCGATGTGGCTTTGCCTTTGAATGCGATCTGCTTGACGTACATGCCCCTCTTCCCCGCAATCGCGAGCAAGACGAAGCTTTCCGGATATCCGGAGGTGGTCATGGGGCAAACGACTTTGAAGCGGGCTGCCTTTCGCCCCGCAAGCTTCATCGATTCAACGGGTGAGGCACTCGCGTCCGGGCAGGTCTTGGGAAGGTCTTCCAGCATCTTGTCTGCATATTCGACCGGGTCGAGACGCTTTGAGAGTTTCCCGAACCATTGGGTCGTCACCATCCGCGTCCAGTTCCCGGCGGTTTCGCCCACGGGGATCTCAACCCGTGTAGACTTGAACCGGCGATTTTCGGAATGACCGACAACGAAACCCGGCAATGGAGGCGAGACCATTCTTTCACCCTTCGGCGCGGCTGAAAGTGCCGCAGCCGGCAGGACCAGAAGCAAGGGGATGAGACGCCAGATACGGTTCATTGATTGTCCTTCATGTGTCGCACGCGTTGCATAGGCGCGGCGTGCGCACTTTGGCCAGCCCTGCGTTTTCGGACATGGGTGCAGAGGTTGGGCGCGTAGCGGTTCGCACGCGACGAGCTGCCCGTGACAAGCCGCCGGCGATGGTCACGGAATTTCTCGCCCTCTTTCGCCTCGGTGCGCTAGCCGTACACTTTCCATGGCCTGCATGGTTTGCAACCCGCGCGGGCATTGCGGGGACGGCCGCGTTTGTGTTGCATGGTTCCATTTTCGCATAGATCTGGGATCGGGACTGGAATTATGAAGGGTGTCCTACCGCCCGAACTTCTTCTGCGTTTTCCCATACCGCAGCTTGCGCGTGCCTGGCTTGCCCTCGTTACTGCGTCCAACGCGGGGGGCCTTCTTCTCGTTGTCGGGGATGCCCAGTTCGTCCGCTTCCAGCCTGCGGATTTCATCGCGCAGGCGTCCGGCTTCCTCAAATTCCAGATCGGCGGCGGCGTTGCGCATGCGGCCTTCCAGTTCCTCGATATAAGCGCGCAGATTGTGGCCGACGAGGTTGTTGCGTTCATCATCCCCGATATCGACGGTGACGCCGTCCTTGCTTGCCGTGTGGGCTACGATATCGGCGATGCGGCGCTTGATGGATTGCGGAGTGATGCCGTTTGCCTTGTTGAAACTGTCCTGCTTTTCGCGCCGGCGATCAGTCTCTGCCATGGCGCGTTCCATCGATCCTGTAATGCGGTCTCCATAGAGGATCACGCGGCCATCGACATTGCGCGCAGAGCGGCCAATCGTCTGAATCAGGCTGGTCTCGCTGCGCAGAAAGCCTTCCTTGTCGGCATCGAGAATACACACCAGCCCGCACTCGGGAATGTCCAGCCCTTCGCGCAGCAGGTTGATCCCGACCAGCACATCATAAACGCCCAGCCGCAAGTCCCGGATCAGCTCGATCCGTTCCAGCGTTTCAACGTCTGAATGCATATAGCGCACGCGTAGGCCGGCCTCGTGCATGAATTCGGTAAGGTCTTCGGCCATGCGCTTGGTCAATGTGGTGACAAGCGTGCGATAGCCCTTTGCGGCGGTTTCCCTGCATTCGTTGATGCAGTCCTGCACCTGATCCTCGATCGGGCGGATCTCCACGGGCGGATCGATCAGGCCCGTCGGGCGGATTACTTGCTCGGCAAAGACGCCGCCCGTCTGCTCCATTTCCCATGCGCCGGGGGTGGCGGAGACCGCAAAAGTCTGCGGGCGCATCGCGTCCCACTCGTTGAACCTCAATGGACGATTGTCGATGCAGCTCGGCAAGCGAAAGCCATATTCGGCCAGCGTGATCTTGCGGCGGTGATCGCCTTTGGACATTGCGCCGATCTGCGGCACTGTCTGATGGCTTTCATCGACGAACAGCAGGGCATTGTCCGGCAGGTATTCAAACAAGGTCGGCGGCGGCTCGCCTGGCAAACGGCCGGTAAGGAAACGTGAGTAGTTCTCGATGCCATTGCAGGCGCCGGTCGCGGCAATCATTTCAAGGTCAAAATTGGTGCGCTGTTCCAGCCGCTGCGCTTCGAGCAACTTGCCCTCTGTTCCCAGTTCTTTCAGCCGCTCGGTCAGCTCAAACTTTATGGCATCTGCTGCCTGCTTCATCGTCGGGCCGGGCGTGACATAGTGCGAATTGGCGTAAATGCGCACTTTATCGAGATTGGCGCCCTTGGTGCCTGTCAGCGGATCGAATTCGCTGATTTCCTCAATCTCGTCGCCGAAGAAGCTAATGCGCCAGGCCATGTCTTCATAGTGCGAGGGGAAGATCTCCAGATTGTCCCCGCGCACCCGGAAATTGCCGCGCGCAAAGGCATGGTCGTTGCGTTTGTATTGCAGCGCCACCAGCTTGCGGATGATCTCTCGCTGATCGACTTCCTTGCCTGCTTCGATGTCGAAGATCATCGCTGAATAAGTCTCGACCGAGCCGATGCCGTAAAGGCAGGAAACCGAGGCGACGATGATCACGTCGTCACGTTCCAGAAGCGCGCGAGTGGCTGAGTGGCGCATCCGGTCAATCGTCTCGTTTACCGAGCTTTCCTTCTCGATATAAGTGTCGGATCGCGGAACGTAGGCTTCGGGTTGGTAATAGTCGTAATAGCTGACGAAATATTCGACCGCGTTGTCGGGGAAGAAATCCTTGAACTCGCCATAGAGCTGGGCTGCAAGAATCTTGTTGGGCGCAAGGATCAGGGCCGGGCGCTGCAGCTCCTCTATCACTTTGGCCATTGTGAAGGTCTTGCCCGATCCGGTGACCCCGAGAAGGACCTGAGTTTGCTCTTCGCCGCGCGTGCCTTTGACCAGTTCGGAAATGGCGGTCGGTTGGTCGCCTGCCGGTTCATAGTCCGAAACGATACGAAATGGCTTGCCGCCATCGGTCTTTTCCGGGCGGGCAGGCTTGTGCGGCGTGAAGGTGCCGGAAGTGTCGGGCTCTTCCAGCCCCCTGCGAATAACGAGTTCAGCCATAAGGGACATATGGCGAACAAATCACTTCTGTGCAATGCGCTGTGACCCTTGATTCAAGTGCGGGTAGCGAAGCGTGCCATGGTCTTGCAAAGGCGGCGCGGCCATGCAGGCAACAGAGCAGATGCAATGCAATTGTGTATAGCTGCGCGGCGCCAGCCATGCGGATTGCGCTGCAATGCCAATTGGCAGGCGCTGCACTGCTTGGTAGGTGTGGTGCAACAGCAATTGAAGGGCCTTGAAATGATGACCAGATTTTCCGCAGCGAGAGCCGTTTTTTCGATAAGTCTGGGGGCCGCCGCTTTGGCGGGATGTGGCAGTCAGCAGGACACTGTCGTCGCGGAGGATGCCAGCGTCGAGGATGTCGCCGAGCAGGTTTCCAAGGCAGATCTTAAGCCGCAGCCGGGGCGCTGGGAATCCAGGATGCAGATCAAGAGCATCGAGATGCCCGGCCTTCCGTCAGAACTTCAGGGCATGATGAAGTCGCAGCTTGGAAAAGTGCGGACGTCGACCAGCTGCCTGACCCAGCAAGAAGCTGACAAGGCCGATGGCGGGCTCTTCAAGCCGGATGACGACGCGGGCTGCACATACGAAAAATTCGTTATGGGCGGGGGCAAGATCAACGCAAAGATGAGCTGCGACGAAGGCGGAATGGCGCGGAATATGACGATGACCGGAGCATACAGCAAAGATGCCTATGCCATGGATATTACCGCCGGCGGCACGATGGAAGGAAAGCCGGTATCAATGGCGATGAGCGTTGAATCAAAGCGCGTTGGCGAATGCGATGGTAAGGAAGCGTCCTGAGCGCCGGCACCGAATATCAAATCAGAATCTGAACCGCAGTTCTTTCATATAAGATGCTGTAAAGGGGCAATTCAGCTTTTGCGGACTAGTGTGCGCTAAAATGTGCCGACAAGGCGGACTGTCCGGGACCGATGGGCAGTTTGCGAAGCTTGTCGAATGAAAGGCGCCGGCGATCATGTTGAACGAGGCAGGAGGCTTTGCAGCTGCCGCACTGAATTCAGTCTTTAACGAAACCGGGAAACATCTTTCGGAGATTTCACGGCGCGCTCGGCTTGCGCGCGTGCCTCGGCCTGACGGTGTTTCGGGCCCACCTGCCCGATTGCTTGTTGGCGAAGTCGGGGAATGGGCGCGCCGGATGCGCAGGCCCGGCCAGGTTGCGCCAACGCGCAATCCGCAGCCG
>JAHRVR010000144.1 GCA_019090585.1 Sphingomonadaceae bacterium | reverse complement strand
GGCGAACCTGGCCGTTCTCGCCAAAATCTTCGCAGGGTTTTCCAGTCATGGCATCGAGTGCGATCAGCCGGGAATCAAGCGTGCCGAGAATTATCCTCTGCGCGCAGGACTGCGTGCCCTCGCCGGTCTTTGTATAACTTACGCCTCGGCACGCTTGATTCCCGGCTGATCGCACTCGATGCCATGACTGGAAAACCCTGCGAAGATTTTGGCGAGAACGGCCAGGTTCGCCTCAGGGATGGACTGGGCGTGACGTCAAATGGGCACTACATGGTGTCCTCTCCGCCCGCCATCGCCAATGGAGTGGCTGTCATCGGCGGTTTTGTCCTCGACGGATATCAGACGGGCATGCCTTCGGGTGTGGTGCGCGGTTATGATGTCGTTTCAGGCGAACGCCTGTGGTCATGGGATTCCGGTGCCGTGGATGAGAACTGGCAACCAGAGCCCGGCGAGCATTACTCGCGTGGATCACCCAACAGCTGGACGGTGATGAGCGCCGATCCAGAGCTTGGCCTTGTGTACGTTCCCATGGGCAATGCGACGCCTGATTATGTTGGCATGCACCGGACGCCGGAGCATGACCGCTATTCCAGTTCCGTAGTGGCGCTCGACAGCCGCACGGGAAAGAGACGTTGGCATTTCCGGACAGTCCACCATGATCTGTGGGACTATGATATTGGCTCACAGCCTGTGCTGTTCGACATGCCGATGCCCGGCGGTTCAAAGATCCCCGCGCTTGCCCAGCCGACGAAGCAGGGCGATATCTATATTCTTGATCGCAGGACCGGCAAGCCGTTGACCGAAGTGATCGAACGTCCTGTTCCCAAGGGTAATATCCCGGAGGAACGATATTCGCCAACCCAGCCGGTATCGGCAGGTTTCCCGTCTCCCTTGCAGCAGGAGACGCTCAGGGAAAAAGACATGTGGGGCATGACCCCGATCGATCAGCTATACTGCCGCATCCTGTTCCGTTCTGCGGATTATACCGGCCGGTACACTCCGCCTTCGACGAAGCGCACAATTCAGTATCCAAGCAACCTTGGCGTCATGGACTGGGGCAGCGCGACGATAGGAGATGGCGGGAAAACGCTGTTCGTCAATTCCTCGGAGGTGGCGCTTGTTGTGCAATTGCTGTCTCAAGCAGATGCCAAAAAGCAGGGGCGGCCGAACAATGTGTTCTTCTCGCCGCAGATTGGAACGCCTTATGCAGCCAATCCCGAAGTGATGGAATCGCCGTTGGGTGTGCCCTGCAACGCGCCGCCATGGGGCCGGCTTACTGCAATCGACCTGGCCTCGCGAACGATCAAGTGGCAACACCCGCTGGGCACTTCGCGCGACAAGGCTCCGCTGGGTATTGCCGTACCGGGCGTGCCGAGCATCGCAGGCTCGGTCGCCACGGCGGGTGGGCTGTTGTTCATCGGCGCCACGGTTGATGATTACTTCCGGGCGTTCGATACAGAATCGGGCGAGGAATTGTGGCGGTTCAGGCTTCCGGCTGGCGGACAAGCGGGGCCGATCAGCTATGTTTCGGACAAGACCGGCAGGCAATATGTGATTATCTCTGCAGGCGGGCACCACCTGATGCGCACCAAGAAGGGTGATCACGTAATGGCCTTCGCGCTTCCGCGTCCGGAGGACTGAATCGCGGCGCCATTCTTGGCGGGGATTTCATCCAGTATTGGGCAGCAAAGTCCTGCTCACAGGCCGGGCAATCTGGCGCGGCGTGTGTGATCATGCGTGTTGCTGATCGGCCCAGCTGGGATCGCGGTTGCCTTGCCAGTTTATCCGTCAGGGCTTGCATCTCGCGCATTACCAGCCTGTTTTGCGAGCACCTCTTCGTTGTGCTCCCCGACATGCGGTGTCGGCCCGGATATCTTGCCCGGCGTCCTGGAAAACCACGTGGGCACGCCCGGATAGCGAATAGTCCCGACATCGCTGTCCACTTTCTCGAAAAACCCGATGGCATTAAGATGAACGTCATCGAACAAGTCGTCGGTTGATTTTACCGGCGCGCAGGGAATCTGCAGCGGGGTCAGGAAATCCAGCCATTCCTGCGTGGTGCGGTCCGCAAAAGTCTCGCCAAGCAGCGCATAGACCCGGTCAATCTGCGCGGCGCGTTTCTTGAGCGTATCGAACGTCTCGCTTTCCCAATCAGGTTTAAGCGCTTCCATGAACGCGTTCCATTGCTTGTCGTTGTAAACGAGCGCCGCGATGTAGCCGTCCGTTGTCTTGTAAGGCTTGCGGTTGGGTGAAACGGCGCGGTGGTAATGCGCGGGTCCGATTGGCGGATCGAATAGCTGGCCGCTGGCATGTTCGGTCAGCATGAAGCTGGCCATCGTTTCGAACATGCCGACCTCGACCTCCTGACCTTCCCCGGTGTTTGCATGGTGGAACAGGGCGGCCAGAGTAGCATAGAGGGCGGTCATTCCGGCGATCTTGTCCGCCATGATGGTCGCGGCAAATCCCGGCTCGCCATTCATAAGCGCCTGGACGTGCAGAATGCCGCATTCGGCCTGGATCGTATCGTCGTACGCGGGCTTGTCACCATCTGGCCCGCGACGGGAGTAGCCGTAGCAATTGGTGTAGATGATGTCGGGCTTGATCTTGCGGACGGCCTCATAATCGAAGCCGAGCTTGGTGATTGCCTTGTGGCGCATCGCGTGGATGAAGACGTCTGCATCCGCTATCAGTCGGCGCAGCGCATCGCGATCCGTTTCACGCGTGAGGTTCAGCTCCACGCTGCGTTTGCCGCGATTTATGTTCGTGAAGACGCCGCCCATATCCGGGGCTGGCCCACCGTTGATGACGCGGGTCGCATCGCCGCCCGGAGGCTCAACCTTGATCACGTCCGCACCCAGATCAGCCATGATCTGGGTTGCATAGGGTCCAAATACCATCGTCGTCAGGTCAACGACCCTGACGCCAAGGAGCGGACCCGACCGCTGGGACTGTTCAACCACTTCTGATCCCTCCTGTTCCTGGACTTGTCCACGCTGCCTAACGCAGCGCGGCCCTACCTTTGCCAGCTGAAAGCTCTAGCCGAGGTGTGCGAGATAATCTTGTGCTTTCATGAGGGAAAAGAGGCTTTCTACCCCTTAGAAAATATCCACGAACTGGGCGACAGCTTCCCCTTTGACGGTGGCGCTTTGGCGTCCTTCCTTGCCCTCACTTTCACTAAAAGTCTGAAACTCAAAGCGCAACTTGAGCTGCTCGCCAACTTCCGTGAATTCGGCTGTCCCCACCGTATCGTGTGAGAATATTGTGCCGCTCTGCATGATGGATCCACCCAGCGTATTCGGATGCATCCGATAGCTGAATTGCACGGGATATACCCCCGGCTTCGGTGTGAAATCGTTGGAGAAAAACAGGTTGGCTTGATAGCTGGTGCCGTGCCGCTTGATCGATGCCGGGGAGGAGGCGATTGCGATCGCCGGGTATTTTCCGCCGATTTTGAACATTGTGGCCGTGGCCTCATCGACGGACGCATTGATATCGCCGCTTATCGCAAAAAAGGTGTTACCCTTTGGAGCCGTCGGTGCCACGGTTTCGCCCTGTTCTTCGCTGCAGCCGGGAAGACCGATCGCCAAAAGGGCGGGCAACAGCAAACTCTTGCCTTTCCGATAAATCCGCATTGACAATGTTCCTGTGTATGGTTGGGGTGCGGACAGACTATACGGTAAGGACGAACTGCGCGAGGAACCTCTTTCTGCCTGTTGTCTTCCTCGACGGGGACGACGAGATAGCGCAGATTCTTCAAGCCCGTATCGAACCAAAGTCGCTAGAGAGCACACCGGCCTTCCGACCAGGATGACCGGCAGGAATAAGATGGAGAGAGAATTTTGGCGTTTAAGGCTGCTCCGGGTCCGGCTCATATGGAGGACATCAAGGGCAAGGTAGCCATTGTCGGCATTGGCGAAGCCGAACTTAGCGCTGCCTCCGGCAGGTCGCTCGACGATATGACCTTCACTGCGATAGACGCAGCCCTTGCGGATGCCGGGCTCGCGCCTGATCAGGTCGATGGCCTAATGTTCTCGGGGCAAAGCGCGGGTCAGGTGACGGTCGAACGCTTCCGCGCCCATTATGGTCTGAAACAGGATATCTGGGGATCAGGAAGGGGCGGTGCATTCTCGTTTCCAGCAATCGCTGCCTATGAAGCGCACGCGGCCATCGCTTCTGGCGAGGCAAGCGTCATTCTCAACGTGTTCGGCACCAACTGGGCCAGTCAGCATGCGGCCGATGAAGGAGGCCCAGCCACAGCGCATCTTGCCGAGCAGATGAAGGCAAACGCGGAAGTGGTGTTCGGGTTTATCCCGCAGCCGGTGTATTTTGCGCATGTCGCGCGCCATCATTTTGAACATTACGGGACGCGCCCGGAGCAGCTGGGCGCCATCGCCGTCAATTTGCGCCGTCATGCAAACGGTCATCCCGGCGCGGTCATGCGCGACAAAGTGCTGACGCTTGAGAAATATCTCGCGCGCGAGCCTTTTATCGACCCTCTTCGGCTTGAGGATTGCTGCCTTATATCGGACGGTGCCGGCGCCTATGTCATGACCGCAGCGGATCGGGCGCGGGACTTTCCCAAGCGCCCGGTGATCGTTGAAGGGGTGGGATATGGCGGCGCTGTTGAAGGCATTCATTTTGCCATGGAGCCGGAATTTTCCTCAACGCCGCATCGCTTCAGCGCGCCGGGAGCCTTTGCGATGGCGGGTCTCTCTCCTGGGGATGTCGATGTTCTTGCGGTTTATGATCCCTTCACAATCGTGGCCTTGATGGCGATCGAGGATCTGGGCTTTTGCCCCAAGGGCGAAGCGGGGCGTTTTGTTGAAGGCGATCGTCTGGCATTCGACCGGGGCAGGGCAAAGGGCGGCCTGCCGTTCAATACCCATGGAGGAATGCTGAGTCATTCCTATCTGCTTGGTATCAATCATGTGGTCGAACTGGTCCGCCAACTTCGCGGCGAGGCGGCCAACCAGGTCGCAGATGCAAGCATTGCGGTTTACGGCGGCTTTTCTGGCGTCGATGCAGGCACGCTGATCATGAGGAGGGGATAATGTCAGACCCAAAACCCTTCCCGCTTCCCGATCTTGGCAATGGCGAAATCGCACCGCTATGGCGCGCCGCCTCAGAGCATGAATTCCAGCTTCCGCGTTGCGGGAATTGCGGAGCGTTTGACTGGTATCCAAAGGGTGAGTGCAAACAGTGTCATGGCCGCGATATTGAATGGTCAAAGCTAAGCGGCCGGGGAACGCTCTTTTCCTGGGCGATTGTAAAGCGAGCGTTGCACAAACCGCTCACGCCACTGGCGCCCTATATCTCGGCGATTATCGCGATTGACGAGGATCCTTCTACAAGATTTGTCACGCGGCTGATCGATTGCGATCCGGCAGACCTGCACGCCGGAATGCCGGTAGAAGTGCGCTTCGTGGACCTTGGCTACCCGGCGATTGAGACCGGTATTGTTGCACCGCTTTTCACAAAAAATGAAACGAATGGACGGGACGAGAGATGAATCACCTGGATTTGAGCGATACCAGAGACCGCAACCTGGGCCGAGTTCTGCAAATGCAGGCCGACGCGGTTGGTGACGATGTTTACCTGTTGAGCGATGATCGCCGCATAACTTTCGCCGAGACTGACCGGAAAGTGAACTCCATCGCGCGCGGGCTGGCCGATCTGGGTGTCGGCAGGGGCGACCGTGTCGCTTTCTTTGCAAACAGCGCAATCGAGATCATTTTCCTGACGCTCGCAATATCTCGGCTCGGCGCGGTCTGGATTCCCATCAATGCCGAGTACAAAGGCGAATGGTTGAGATCGACCCTGATCGACAGCCAGCCGACCGTTATTGTTTCGGATACGCGGCTGTTTCCCCGTCTGGCCGAAGTTCTGGACGATGTGCCATACAAGCACCTTGTTCTGCGCGACATCGGATTCAGTCCAATGCCGCCGAATGCCAAGCCCTTTGGCTTTCTGGAGTCCTTTTCCGACGCCCCGCACGACATGTCTTTCATCGATTATGGGGACGTGAATGCCGTGCTATGGACGTCCGGAACGACCGGCAAGTCCAAAGGCGTGATGCAAAGCCACAACGTCTGGCTCTATTCCGCTGAACGAACCTCCGTCCGCTATGGGACGATCCCGGGCGACATCACTTACAACGTCTTGCCGCTCTACAACACGGCATCATGGATCATGACGATCTTTCGGGCTTTGTTCGAAGGGATCGGCTGCGCCACTGACCCTACTTTCTCGGCCACGGAATTCTGGAACCGCACGCGTTTTTACAATGCTACGCAGACGTTCACTTTGGGCGCGATGCACATCTATCTGTGGAAGCAGCCGGAACGGGCGGACGACAGCGACAATCCGGTCCGCTCTGCCGGCATGACGCCAATGCCGGATGAAATCATCGAGCCATTCTGCAAACGCTTCGGGATCGAGCGCATTGCGCAGGGCTTTGGTCAGAGCGAGTTCGGAAATGTGATTTCCCGTGAGCCAACGACCAAGCCGGGGCTGAAGCTGGGTGCGCTGGGGAAGGTTTCGTCCGCTGTCAAATTGCGACTGATCAATGACGATGGAAACGATGTTCCCGATGGTGAGGCAGGCGAATTCGCGTTGAAGCCCGAGAAGCCGCACATCATGTTTGAAGGCTATTTTGAGAATCCGGAGGCGTCAAAGGCTGCATTCACCGCCGATGGCTGGTACCGCATGGGCGATCTTGGCCGCCGCGATGCCGACGGGGACTACTTCTTTGTTGATCGAAAGAAAGACGCGGTTCGCCTCGCAGGCCGGAATATCTCCACGATGGAAGTGGAAAAGGCCATTCGCGGACATCCGGCGGTCAATGAAGTCGCCGTATTCGGGATCAGGTCAGAGGTGCTCGACGTGGAAAGCGAATTGGCCGCCCATGTCATTCTTAACGAAGGCCATAGCCTTTCAGCGGAAGAGCTTGCCACTTATGTAAACAGTAACGCGCCCTATTATTTCGTGCCGCGATACATCGAGTTTGTGGACAGCCTTCCCTACACGCCAACCGACAAGGTTCAGAAATACGTGCTGCGAGAGCGCGGCGTAAGCGCCGAAACCTGGGACCGCAAGGCCGCCGGGTTCGAGCTTCAAAAATAAGGAAGGAAATCGCATGGGACGCTTTGTTTTCAGTGGAGACGGTCACCTTCGGGAGCCTAAGGGTCTGTTCAGTGATGGCCTGCCTGCATCGTTGCGCAAGTTCGGGATTCATACTCAGCGCGATGATAGTCACATCATGACTTTCGCCGGAGAGAAGCTGGTTCATCGTTTTCCTCTGCGCCGGGAAACGACGACCGACGAAAACGATCCGGCAAACAATGGCCGCCCCAATGCCAAAGGAGCCATCGATCTCGATGCTCGTATCCAGGACATGACAATGGAGGGCATCGACGCGGAGATTATGTTCCCCACCACCGGGATGCTGAACTATCTTATTGAGGACCGGGAAACGGAAGCCGCGTCCGCCCGGTTATACAACGACTGGAACACCAGTTTCGTTTCGGGCCATCTTGACCGTTTCGTGCGCTGCGGCTTGCTCCCGGTTCGCAGTCTGGACGATACCGTGGCGGAGATGGAGAGGCTTGCGGCCATGGGTTTTACCGCAGCAATGCTACCCAGCCAGATCCCCTGTGGTGTGCCGCTCTACAATGATCCAGCCTGGGACAAGGTCTTCGATGCCGCGCAGCGCCTCGAAATGGTCCTGACCCTGCATACCGCGACCGGCCGCCCCGATTTGCGGCCTGAGGCCGGGCCGGGCGGGGCGATCATCAACTATACCGACCAGATGCGCGATGCGATCCAATCCATCATGTACATGGTGGCGGGCGGAACGCTTGACCGGTTCCCCGGCGCGAAAGTCATGGTCGTGGAATCCGGTGCAAGCTGGCTTGCGGGTCTTGCGGAACGCATGGATGAAGTGGCCGAGGGTCATGCGATTTTCGTGAGGCCCAAACTCTCTGTAAAGCCCAGCGAGATCATCAAGCGCCAGGTCTATGCCTCGTTCCAGTATGACCGGGCTTGCATCATGTCGCGCTCGGTGACCGGGCACAAAGGGTTGGTCTGGGGGTCGGACTATCCCCACCATGAAGGCACTTTCCCCGATTCGCGAGAAGTCGTCGGAACATTGTTTGACGGAATCGATATCAGTGAGGAAGAAAAGGCGGACATCGTTGGCCTAAACGGTGCCCGGCTATTCCGGTTGCCTCATCCGGCAGTCACGCAGCCGGCCACCTGAGAAAGCGCCTGCCGTTCGAATGTCGCCGTTCCCGATCCGGGGACGGCGCGCGCCGCCGTCATTGCGGGGTGATGGCCGCTTGATCAGAGCGAACGTTCGCAGTGGCTTCAACCGCCAAAAACGCGGCATCGTATCCGTGCATGAGCGATTATGTGCGATTCAGTTTTTCCAGGACTTCATCCATCGGCTCGATAACCGTGACGCTCCGGCCTTCGCCAAACCGGATGCGGGTGCCTTCCTGAATTGATGAAACGTATGTAACTTGCGCTGCATTTACGACTGTCGAAACCCGGTCTGTAGATGTGAATTTGACGAACATAACTCGCTTTCCCCTTGGTCTGGAATGACGGTAATCGAATCTTGCCCTTTTGGCACCCTGCTTGCATCATTGCCGTAAGATGCGTCGCATGCTTGATTGAGCATAGACTTCGCTGGCGAGGGGAAAGAACAGGCAATGGTGGATACTACAATGGAGATCTCGCAAGGCCCGCTGTACGATATGCGCGGTCTGGGTTTTACGTCTGGCGAGGTCGTGGTCATAACCGGTTCGGGTAGCGGAATCGGAAGAGCGACAGCACTTGCTGCGGCACGTTCCGGGCTCAACGTTGCAGTCTGGGACCTTGCAAAAGAGGGCGCTGTTCAAACGGTAAAAGCGGTTGAAGAGCTTGGCGCAGCGGCGCTTTGTGTCGTGGTCGATATCACGGATGAAGCGGCGGTCGCAGATGCCTGGCAGCAAACACTGGCCTTGGGCAGATGCAGCTATCTGGTGAACAATGCTGGCCCGCCGAGCAGTTCAACCGAACCCTTCGCGGAAAATTTGCTTAGCGCAGTTGGAAGCGTGGAGCAGGTAACGAGGCAATGGCTTGCTCATTGTGCCGATGTTGCCGCAAGCGTTGTCAACGTCGTATCCATTGCCGGCAATTTCCACGGCAATGGTAAGACGGTTGCACCGTTCTATCCCACGGCAAAGGCCGGTATTGCCGGCCTTACGCGTTATCTGGCCACTCGCCATGATGGCCGGCCAAGGGCAAATGCCGTGGCTCCGGGCATTACCATCACGCGTCGGATCGAGCCGATACTCGACAACCCGGTAATTGGTGATCTGGTCAGCCGGGTTCCTGTGGGCCGGCTTGGCAATCCTGAAGAAATTGCCAGTGCAATCCTTTTTCTGCTTTCGCCAGCGGCATCTTATATCAATGGAGTGGTGCTTCCCGTGGACGGAGGCGTGACGCTGACCTGAGTATCTGATCCGAAACACCGGGATTGACGGTGTGTCGGGTGAGGGTCGGTGCCGGATTTGGGATGAGACACTGAGGTTTCGTCGAGTTGGGCCGGATCGTCCAAGATGCTTCCGTCCGGCCCGAAGCAAAGTTCGATAATAGCCTTACGCAGACCGAACTATTTGCGATATCGTAGAATTCCTGACCATGAATCTACATATGTGTAATTCATGGCATCTTAGGGTTTCCGGACGATGCACGCCGCATGCAACACGTTTTCACCTGGAGATTGCTTCGTTCTGACCAACGGGGCAACGTTGGCTTCATAGCGGCCGCGTCCATTATCCCTTTGCTGGCTTTGATCGGTGGTGGGGTGGATCTGGGACGCGCCTATATGGCCCGCACACAGTTGCAATCGGCATGTGACGCAGGAGTCCTGGCCGGGCGACGCTCCATGAGCGCATCGGGGCAATACGGAACGCCTGACAAGGCCAAGGCCACGACGATGTTCAACTTCAACTTCAACGCCGCGGCCGTCGATGCATCCGAGGTCTCGTTCGTCAGCACCGCAAACGACGAAGGTCAGGTCAGCGGAACGGCGAACACGACATTTCCGACAATTGTCATGAATTTCTTCGGGATGGTCGATTTCGATCTTCATACTGAATGCATGGCCGAACTTCAGATAGCCAATGCAGACGTGATGTTCGTGCTCGATACGACCGGCTCCATGGGCGGCTCGCGCATTGCAGGCCTGCGCGATGCGGTCAGGGATTTCCACAAGACCATGAACGAAGCGATCTCCGATGGGGATACGCGTATCCGGTACGGATTCGTTCCCTATTCGATGACAGTCAACGCCGGCGAGCTAATGGCAGGGACGGTCAACGACCCGCCGATGCCCGTGTCCTATTTCCGGGACACTGCGCCATATGAAACGCGTGAGGCGCAGTTCAATACGCCCGTCTTTGTCGGCACGGCTGAAGACCTTGGTATAACTTACGAGACGTACTCAACCGACATAAAGAAGAAGCAGTGCAACAAGTATGGCGATAACCGCTATCCGGGTAATGGTAGCAACCCCAAGACAAGCGGATCGGCCCCCGGCAAAGTAAAGATATACACGTATTCGTTCCATTCATGGGTAGGAAGCGGTAACCGCCGCACCTGCACCCGCGCTGTCCAGACCACTGAAACGACTTATGAGACCAAGTTCGCTTTCAGCAACTGGCGCTATAAGGAGGCCGATCTCGATACCTCGGCCTACAAGACAGGCGCTGCGGTTTCGGTGGGCACGGGCATTGTTCCAGCAGGTCATCACGACATCATCGACCCGGCGCTCCACACTTACGCAGATCAGGCCGGATATTATGACATGGTCACGATGGCCAAGAAGAACGGAAACATCCTGCACAACGTCGGCCTGACGAGCATGGCATGGAGCGGTTGCATTGAAGAGCGCGATACCGTCGACGGTGCCGATTGGGATCCTGTCCCTGACGATGCTTACGATCTGAATCTAGATCTGGTTCCGATTTCCGAGGAAACGCGCTGGCGGCCAATGTGGCAAGATCTGGTCTGGCTGAGAAGCCATCACCAGCATGAAGATGCCAATCTTGAAAGTCCTGACCGCGATAACGCTTATTCGAGATGCCCATCTGCGATGAAGCTGTTGACCGAAGTGGAATTGTCCGATGACCCTGATGATGTTCCCGCATGGCTCGAGAGCTATCTGCTTGGCCTGACGGCAACTGGCAACACATACCACGATATCGGCATGATCTGGGGGGGGCGCCTTTCCAGTCCGCGCGGAATTTTCGCCGCCAATGTCAACAAGGACGACAAGGCCGTCAGCCGCCACATGATCTTCATGACGGACGGCACGATGCAGCCCTATATATGGGGCTACAACGCTTACGGCATCGAAGACCTTTCCAATCGTGTTGCAAAGAAGAACACCAGTACGTCGGATGTCACAGCGCGCCATTCTGCCCGTTTCCTGGCAGCGTGCCAGGCGGTGAAGGCCCAGGGAACAACGCTTTGGGTGATCGCCTTTGGCACCACGCTCACCGATAATCTCACGACTTGTTCGAGCGACGGGCGCGCTTACCACTCCAGCGATTCCAACGAGTTGCGGCAGCGCTTCAGGTTCATCGCATCGCAAGTCGCGAACTTGCGGCTGGGCCAGTAACCGATGATTTTATCCGCGATAACTTCCGCCCTGCGCAGAGACGAGAAGGGGGCCGCCCTTATCGAGTTTGCCATTGTTGCGCCGGTGTTCCTGACCCTGCTGCTGGGAGCCTTCGAGTTCGGGCACATGGTTTACGTGAAGGCTGTACTTCAGGGATCGATCCATGACGCGGGGCGCGATGCCGGTCTTGAATCAGGCGCCCATAATCTGTCTCTGGTCGACAGCTATGTTCTCAATCAGGTCAGGATCGTCGCTCCACAGGGCGCTGTCGTGACATCTCGAAAGAACTACCAGAATTTCTACGAGGTCGGAAAGCCGGAAGATTTCAACGATGCCAACGGCAATGAGCTGTACGACGATGACGAGTGCTTTACCGATGCCAATGGCAACGGGGCGTGGGATTCGGACAGGTCCATGGGCGGTTTGGGCGGCGCGGATGACGTCGTCGTCTATACCGCCACGGTAACCTATAATCGCATCGTGCCCTTATGGAAGATGCTGGGATGGGACGAGAGAAATTCCGTCTCGGCCACGACGATCCTGCGCAATCAGCCCTTTGGTGACCAGTCCGTTCGCCAGGAGGTTCAGATATGCCCCGTCTGACAATGCTCGGATCCGGAATGCGCAGCCGCCTGAAAAAACTGGCACAGGACGCTTCCGGCCTTGCGGTCATCGAATTTGCCTACGTTATCCCGTTCTTCGCGGTGCTGCTCGGGGTGGGCGTCGAACTGACGAACTACTCCATCACGCACACGCGGGTCAGCCAGATCGCGGTGTCTCTCGCGGACAATGCCTCACGTGCAAAACAGGACGTTGTTTCCGGCATTCCGCGAATGCGCGAAGTCGATGTCAATGAAGTGTTTCTTGCCGCCCAATTGCAATCGGCTGGCCTGGACATCGAGACGAACGGCCGCCTGGTTCTTTCCAGCCTGGAAGTGAACGGTGATGGCGGCCAGTGGATTCACTGGCAACGCTGTTACGGCGAAGCGGACTATGCCTCCAGCTATGGCGCCGAGGGGGATGGAGATACAGGCACGAGCATGACCGGAATGGGACCCTCGGATCGGAAAGTTGCCGCTGAGGAAGGCTACGCGATCATGTTCGTGGAAGTGGTCTACGACTATGATCCGGTGATGTTCGGAAGCTACTTCGGTGATGGTCCGATCCGCAAGACCGCCGCGATGTACGTTCGGGATCAACGCGACCTTTCGGGGATCTACAATCCATCACCGGCTGGTGACATACAAAGCTGCGTTACGAGCCAATGACCATGCCATCACAACACCGTGCCGCGCGCCGGGCCGGCGCGGCGCCAGAGGACATGAGATGAAGTTGTGGCACGCGCTCTGCCTCGCTTTGACAGTGTTGATAGGCGTAGAGACATTGGTCGATGGAAACGGGGAGACCAGCACGCTGGAAAAGGCGCAGTCCCAAATCGTGCAGCGAGGGGAGGGCAACGGCCATCCGGCATCCGTGACCAAGCCCGAAGCGCCCGTGAAATTCGCCAGAGCGCCAAATCGGCTGGCACCGGATGACAGCACGGTAAAGGCAGGCAACATGCCTGATCCGGCGGCGGCGCAATTGCAGCCACCTGCAAGGCCGTCTTCGCTACGCGCCCACTCAGATTCCGCCGCACACAATCTCCGCGCGCCGGGGCCGAGACTGACTACTGCCGGCGACCGGGTCAGGCCCATACAGATCGAGCTGATCGAAAGCGCGTTCTGAAGCAGCTTCCTGTTTGAGCGCGCTACCCACGGCCCCAAGCAGTCATAGTGCAGCCGCCAGCCTACAGGCGGCGAACGGAACTCAGAAGTTGACGATGTGTCAGAAAGCTGCGAGCCTCAAATCGAGCAAAGCGGTGAGTTCAAAGAATTTTGCAGCGTCCGGGTGACACAAGTTTCAGCCAGCGATTCCTTTTATCCCGCGAGCGTTGGAGGCGCTTTCTCCAATTGCCGGCCCCTGTGCCCACGCATCGGGGGATGGAGACAAAGTGGGGCGCGGTGGCGCTGGAGAATTGAGAGGGCAGGAAGATGGCCGGTGAGAACGAGTCTTTGGAGGCTGCCGACTACGTGATCGTCGGTGGAGGCAGCGCAGGCGCCGTTCTTGCGGCGAGGCTTAGCGAAGACGAATCGGCGCGTGTCCTCCTCCTCGAAGCGGGGGACGACGGCCGCGGGCTGCTCGTTCAGGTGCCCGTCGGCTTTGCGAAGATGGTCGGAAACCCCGACTACGACTGGTGCTACGCTCAGGATCCCGATCCCTCGATCGGCGGTCGCAACTTCGTCTATTCGGCCGGCAAGATGCTGGGAGGGGGAAGTTCCCTGAACGGCCAGATATACATTCGCGGCACCCGCGCGGACTTCGACCGCTGGGAGGAACTCGGTGCGCAGGGCTGGGGCTTTGACGACGTCTTGCCCTATTTCATCCAGTCCGAGCACTGGCACGGGCCGCCGCGGCAGGGACACGGAACTTTCGGCCCCATGTCCGTATCGCCTATGCGGTCCCCACATCCGCTTTGCCAGGTTTTCCTCGACGGCTGCCGCGAGTTTGGCATGGACATTCTCGACGAATATAACACCGGCGACGCTGAGGGCGCGTTCCTCCCGGTGGCAACACAGAAGAACGGCTGGCGTTGCAGCACCGAGAAGGCGTTTCTGCGCCCCGCCAATCGCCGGCCGAACCTGAAAGTCATGACACGCACTGAGGTCGAACGCGTCAGCGTCGAAGGCGGCCGTGCGGTCGGCGTCATCGCCAGACGCGACGGCGCGACGATCGAAATAAAGGCCCGGCGAGAAGTGATCGTCTGCGCCGGGGCCATCGGCAGCCCTGCATTGCTGATGCGTTCGGGACTCGGTCCGGCGCAAACCCTGCGAGACGCGGGCATTGCGGTAATCTCTGACATCGTGGGCGTCGGCCAAAACCTGAGCGAGCATGTGGGCGTTGTGCAAAACAAGTTCGTCAGCCGACCGACTCTCAACAGCGAGACGGGGCCGATTGCGATGCTGCGCCATTTCGCGCGCTTCGCGTTCAACCAAAGCGGTCCCTTCGCCATGCCGGCGGTTCAGGCTATGGCGCTGCTGCGCACGCGCCCTGATCTCGCCGAACCCGATATCCAGCTCTACTTCATGCCGCTCGCATACGAAATGGAGCCGGATCAGCAGACCGTGTCGGCGACCGATATGGACAAACAGCCGGCCGTGAGCATCAACGCTGGCGTGTGCCAGCCCAAGGGTAGGGGCAGGGTCTTGCTGAGGCCGGACCGCAGCATCCGCATCGCGCACGAGCTACTCGCCGACGAGCGGGACATCGCCACTCTGATCGCCGGTTCCAAGCAAGTCGAACGGCTGTTCAATACAGGCCCAATCGCCGATATCGTGGTCGGCGATCGGACGCCCGCAGCGGTTCCTCAATCCGACGAGGAGTGGGAAAGTTACGTTCGTGCAAAGGCCATTCCCACTTACCATCCCACCGGCACTTGCCGCATGGGCGGCGATGCCGGGGCGGTCGTCGATCCGCGGCTTCGAGTGCGCGGGATCGATGGCCTGCGGGTGATTGACGCCTCGATAATGCCTTGCCCGCCGAGTACGAATACGAACGCCCCCACGGTCATGATCGGGGAAAAGGGCGCGGACATGATCCGAGAGGATTGGCGCGCGGAATGAAGGCCGGCGCGCCGGCTTGTGTCAATCAGGTAAGGCCTGTCCGATGTATAGCTGGCCAAGGCTCCCGGTGACCGCGGCCTGGGCTACCGCCAAACAAAATTGACAATCCGTCAATTGCACATGGCGAGGAAACTCGGTAGGCATTCCCTCTAAGCTCCAACGAGCAAAGTGAATTTGGTCATGAACACGATAATCCCGATCCTGCCTTCCGAAACCCCCGCTTTTGCAAGGGATCCTTACCGATACCTGGAAGAAGCCCGCAAGGAACATCCCTGGCTCGCGAGGTTTGCCGAGGGTTACGTCGTGCATGGCTACCAGGAATCCATCGATCTGCTCACCGACGAGAAGAATCTTCGGATCGGTTACGACATGATCATCGATTTCTACGGCGTGCGCGGTTCGATGTGGGCGCGTTTCATGAATGAAATGATGCTCGCCGTTTCGGGAGAGACCCATCGCCTCCTAAGGGGCAGCGTGGCTCACGCTTTTACGCCCAAGCGCGCCAAGCGCGAGCGCGAATCGATGCGACGTGTGATGAACGAGCTTCTGGATAAATGGGCACCTGCGGGGAACTTCGATTTTGCGCAATTTTCCGCGCAGTTTCCCGTGTCTGTCATGTGCGCCATTCTGGGCATTTCAACTGATGTCCTGCCGCAAATCACCGCAGCCCTGGACAACCATACCAAGTCGCTGACTTTTGATCCTGACGCGAAGCCGCATTTCATGGCCGGCTGGGATGTTCTTTGGGATTTTGCCGACCGGACCGTGCGGGAACACGAAGCCAGCGGCGAGCGTGATCCCGAAGCGCTCCTCTCCTCGCTGATCGAGGCGAAGAACGCCGGTCATCTCGATGAGACCAACTTGCGCTTCATGTTGATCCTTCTGCTTATCGCGGGCTACGATACTTCCAAGAACCAGCTTTCGGTGGCTATGAACCTTCTTCTGGACCGACCGGAGATTTACGAGCGGTGCGCGCGCGACACCGATTACTGCCGGGACATCGTGGAAGAGTCCATGCGCTATTCATCGGTGGTTTCAAACTACCGCTTCGCCCTGCGTGATTTCACGTTTGGCGGCGTCGAGTTCAAGGAAGGCGATACCATCGTCATGGCGCTGCCGCTTTCCGGGCGCGATCCTTCCGTGTTCCCCGAGCCAGAGCGTTTCGACCCACAAAGGGAGAACGCGAGGCGCCATATCGCGTTCGGCCGCGGCGCGCACATCTGTCTGGGGCAGTTCATCGCTCGCTACCAATTGCAGGAAGGGCTTCACCTGATTGCCCAGCGACTGAAAAATCCGCGCCGTGCGGGCGAGGTTCAGTGGCGGCCCTTTCTTGGAGTGGGGGGAATCAAGTCCCTGCCCATCGCTTTCGACCCGACTTAATACAATGCTGCTTCACCGGGATTAACAGTGCGGCAGACGCCGCCGCAATCAATCCCAAATGTGGACAGGCCTTTTTTGGAGAGGTTCATGAAAGTAAGGATTTTGCCTGATAAATGCAGAGGCCACGCGATGTGTGTGCTCGCATGTCCAGAGGTCTTCAAACTGGATGACGAAACGGGACTCGCCTTTATTCCGGACGGGGACGTCCCGCCGGACCTGGCGGAACCCGTGCGCCAGGCACAAGAATCTTGTCCCGAAGAGGCCATCGACGTCGTCGATTGACCATTTGCCAAGCCCAAGGAGCCAGCGCCGGACGATGAAACGCACTGTGGAACTGGATATCGAATCCGCCGAGCACGCCAGGAACTGGAAGTCTACAGCCAGGGACCTGCAGGAAACCTGCCCGATGGCGTGGTCAACGACACACGGCGGATTTTGGGTCGCTACCAGATACCGGGACATCCTGCGCCTGGCCCAGGAAAATGACACTTTCACGGCCGCCAAGACCTTCGATCCGGACACCGGAATAGTCGAGGGAGGCACCAGTTTGCCGCCGATGCCGGTTGCACGGCTGGTTCCTGCGGAAACTGAGAATCCGGAATGGGAGGGCTTTCGCGGCCTGCTCAATCCGCGTCTCAGTCCGAAGGCAGTGGAACTGTTACGCAGCCGCGCCGAAGGGTTCGCCGCAGGACTGATCGACAGGGTCATCGAAACGGGGCGGATGGATATCGTCGATGACTATACCAATCCCCTGACCGCTATGGTTACACTCGCTGTTCTTGGCATCCCTCCGGAGGAATGGCGGACTTTCGCCGACCCGCTCCATGCCCTGACCTCGTTGCGCAAGAGCGACCCCGCATATCCGCATGCGATTGAGTTGGCACAAATCATGGACAAGCGGATCGAGGAGGAGATCGACAGGCGCACTGCAAACCCCGGCGATGATCTCATTAGTTACCTCCTCAACAGCAAGATCGACGGTCAAGCTTTGCGCCGCGAAGACATTCACCAGATGATCTTCAACGTCATCGCTGGCGGCGTCGATACGACCGCATCGCTGACCGCCAATGTAATTCTTCATCTCCAGGAAAACCCCGATCACCGCCGGCGGCTCATAGAAGACAGGACTTTGATTCCTAAGGCCCGCGAAGAGTTCGTTCGTTATTTCTCCCCGCTTCATGGAACCGTCCGGACGGCCAAAACCGGAGCGAGCGTTGCTGGTCAGAATGTGTCTGCCGGAGATCGAATTTACTTGCTACTGGCCTCGGCGAACCGCGATCCGGAAATTTTCGAGGATCCCGATGAGGTTGTGCTCGACCGCTGTCCCAACCGACACATCGGCTTTGGCGCCGGTATGCATCGATGCGTCGGTTCGTTCCTTGCGCGGATGATGTTCGAGACGATGCTCAACGAGTTCCTCGACCGGATTCCCGAATACGAGGTGCTCGCCGAGGGGGCCGATCGGTATCCCAGCATCTCGCCGATAAACGGTTGGGTGAGAGCTCCCATCTCCTTCCCCCCCGGAACCCGCCGCGCAGCCGCGACAAACGGGGTCAGCGAAGGCGATCAAGGACATTCGCCGGGCGACAGGTAAGCAGTATTCGGCGGGCCAGAAGCCCTGGATGATCAATCGCAAAACCTTGTGAAGTCCGGCGCTTGCAACACCGCAAGCTCGCCGCGTGGTATCAACCAACCAAGCGAGACCAACGTTCCGCTAATCTAAGTAGCCAGTAGTGCCAAACGTTCTGACGACGGATAGTCCGAACCGCTTTGTGTAGCAGGTTTGTGTATCAAGTCGGGTCGCGAATGCCTTGGCATTCCTGCGGCTTCTTGAAGAGGTGGCGGAGACGGAGGGATTCGAACCCTCGGTGGGGTTACCCCCACGGTTCCTTAGCAGGGAACTGGTTTCAGCCACTCACCCACGTCTCCGGATCGCAGCATGCGAGCGGCGGCCTATAGCGGCGGGTGCGAGTGCCCACAAGAGGCCGAATGCAAGAGATTTGCGGAAATTTGATGCATCTTACCGCGATAAAGGATTCGGCTGGCCGCAAATCGGACTCGGATCGTCGCCGGTTAATTGCAGACTCATACAAGTTCGACTCTTCTATCGGCGCGGGGATGCGCTGGAAAACGGCGCGGACACGGCCGATTTTTTTCGGAAGGGTTGGGAAATGTCGAAGAACAGTACCACGATAGCGTCACTGCTCGCCTTGCTTGCGGCCTGTTTCGTGAGCGCGATACCTGCTGCGGCGCAGATCCAGACAATCGATCCCGATGTGTCGATAGACGGGGACCTTGCTGGCGGCGCGGCGCCATCACCAGTTCCTCCCTCACCGCCGGTTCCACCGTCACCGCCAGTTTCCAGCCAACCGGCAACGTCCAGTGCCGGGAATGGCACACCGGTCGATAGCTGGACTGCCGAGAGCATTGGCGAACCGGAGGCCAAGCCTGCAAATCAGACGACGACATACCACAAGGATGACCTGATCGGCGCGGCAGAGGGCGTGTTTGGCAAGGGCGCGCAGGGGCTGGCCGGCATGATTGAGGACATCCTGAGCAAGCAGGGTGAGCCCAGCGCCTATATTACGGGCCGGGAGGCTGGCGGCGCAATCGCGGTTGGCCTGCGCTATGGGTCCGGGACACTGCATCACAAGATCGAGGGCAATCGCCCGGTTTACTGGACCGGGCCTTCCTTGGGGTTTGACCTGGGCGCCAGTGCTGCCAACGCCTTCGTGCTGGTCTACAATCTCTATGACACGCAATCGCTTTACGCGCGGTTTGGGGCTGGCGAGGGCCAGGCCTATCTGGTCGGCGGATTCCACGTCAGTTATGTGCGCAAGGGCGATGTCGTTCTTATTCCCGTGCGAATGGGGGCTGGGCTGCGCCTAGGCGCCAATATCGGTTATATGAAATTTTCCGAAAAGCAGCGCTGGCTGCCATTCTGACGTCGGTGCATTGCCGGGGATTGCCGTATACGGTAAGATGGCCAATCGGACGTTCCTGACTATTGCAGGTTGAAGGATGCACTTATGACGAAGCTCTTGCCTTATGGCGACACGCGAAACTCCAATATCGTCGCAAAGATTGGCGGCCATGGCGGCGGTAAATTGCAAACCCGTGAAGTGGGCGGCAAAGTCGTTACCGGGATCAAGCGGACCGCATCCAGCGATCGTTGATCAATACCGGACGGTTTTGGCTCCTGAGCGCAATCCGGATGCCGTTTGCGTGAGAGTTTTTGAGCCATCTCGTTCGAATGGCGAATTGCTGCGCCGCGAGATGGACGCGGCCATGTGGCAAAGTGCTTATGAAGCATTGGCGCGGGGCGGCGGCGCGCCGGTGGCAAAGTCTGCACTATCGGCAAGAGCATCGCCGGCCGACTATGCGGCCTATTCCGATCTGGTTCTGGATAGTCCGAAAGGCGGCAATCTGTCTTCGGGAATTCAGGAAAATGCAGCGATTACCCTGCGCAATCGCCTTTCATCCCTGGATGACCAGCCGGCCCATAATTCGCAACTTCCGCGTTTCGCCAACTTCGACAGCAATCATTATCTGCCAGACGAGTTGGAGCGGATGCTGCGCTGGTGGGACACCGAAGATTTGAATCCGATGGGTTTGGCTCCGGTCTGCGCTGAAGATTTTGAAATGGCACGCCTTCGTATCGTCGCAGCGTTCGGCTTAATGAAAAAGGCAGTGCCGGAACTCTACGATGAAACTTTGGCAATCGTTGACGAAATTGTCCTGGTTTGCCCTGACGGCTCACAGCGATTCGATTATTCTGCCGGCTCGTCATTCGCTTTGTGGGGCGGCGTGCTTTTCAATGCGTCCATGCACGGCGACTGGACGCGCTATTTCAAGAATCTCGTGCATGAGAGCGGACACAGCCTGCTCTTCGGTGTGGCTCGCGATGGTGGCCTTGTTCTGAATGATACCGGCGCGAGTTACGCGTCTCCGGTACGTGACGACCCCAGGCCGATGGACGGCATATTCCATGCAGCATTTGTCTCCGCACGAGAGAGTCTGGCATTCAATCGCCTGCTGGCGTGGAATGACGGGACTGGCGAACTGAACGAAGAGGATATCGGCTTGATCGACGATATTCTCGAAGAAAGCGTCATTACCTTTTGGCAATGTCATGAAGCGCTGGAAGAAAATGCGACAATGACCCCGCTTGGCAAGGACATTCTGACGCAGTGCCAGCGTTACATGCGCAAGAATTTTGAGCTCATGACCGAGTAAGGCCAAGGCGCTGCTTGCGTAGGCCGAAGCAGCGGGTTAAGCCGCCGCCCGCTATGCTTAGTAATCTTGAACAACAACCCGCCGACGCGCTTCTGGCGCTGATCAAGCTACACAATGCGGACACCCGGCTCGATAAGATCGACCTCGGCGTGGGCGTCTATCGCACCGGGCAGGGCGAAACCCCTGTTTTTGGCGCGATCAAGGCCGCCGAGAAGAAGTTGGTGGAGACGCAGGATTCCAAGGCCTATCTTGGCCCTGAAGGCGACATGGGATTCGTCGAAGCGCTTGTGCCCTACATCTTCGGCGATAGTGCGCCGTCACTGGATGGCCGTATTGACGGAATGCAGACGCCGGGCGGAACAGGCTCCCTGCGGCTGGCGCTGGCCATGGCAAAGCGCTCGGGCGCGACGCGAATCGTCATCGGCAAGCCGAGCTGGCCAAACCATCCGCAGATATGCCGCGACCTGGGTCTCGATATCGTGGAATTTAACCACGCAGCGCCAGACGGCACGGCCGATATGGAAGGGATACGCCAGGCAATCGCCAATGGGCAGGAGGGCGATGTCCTCATGCTGCATGGTTGCTGTCACAATCCCACAGGCATCGATTATGCGCGGAGCGAATGGGACGAAATCTCCGCCCTGCTTGCAGATTCGCCGATGCTGCCGTTGATCGATCTGGCCTATCAGGGATTGGGAAATGGCATGGAAGAGGACGCCTATGGCCTGCGCCGCGTTCTTGGCAGCGTGCCGCAAGCACTGATCTGCTATAGCTGTGACAAGAATTTCGGCCTTTATCGCGACCGGGTAGGTGCGCTCTACGTCATGATGGAACAGGCGGGCCAGCTTGCCCCGGTCATGTCGAATGCTCATGCGCTGGCCCGTGCCAACTGGTCACAGCCACCCGATCACGGCGCTGCTGCCGTTCGGCTGATCCTGGAGGACAAGGCGCTGACGGCGCAGTGGCTGGATGAGCTTGATCAGATGCGTGAGCGCATGCGTCAGGTGCGCCAGACGCTGGCCGCAGCTGGCCGGGCGGGAAGCGTGGACCTCACGCCGATCGGAGGGCAGAGCGGGTTGTTCTCGATCATTCCGCTCACCAAGGAACAGGTCCTTGAGATGCGCGAGAAGCACGGTGTCTATATGGCAGGTTCCGGGCGCATCAATGTCGCTGGTCTGACGATGGGAAATATCGATGGCTTTGTCGGCGCGATTGCCGACGTGTCAGGCTGACGGGAACCATGGACCGGCAGCCGATCCTTGAAGGGGCGCGGCTGATGCTCCGGCCATTGGCTCCTGAAGACAGGGACGCGCTTTTTGCTGTCGCTTGCGACCCGGAGCTTTGGGCACAACACCCTGTGCCAGAGCGATCGGAAGAGGCGTATTTCAACTCATACTTCGAAAAATTGCTCGAACGCCGCGGGACACTCGTCATCGTGCGGAAGGAGGACGGCGCGCTCATTGGCAGTTCGACTTATTCGAACCATCGCCGGGAAGGCGGGGGCGCCGTTGAGATTGGATCTACCTTCATCGCTCGGATGCAATGGGGAGGGACAACCAATCGCGAGCTCAAACACCTGATGCTCAATCATGCATTTCGCACTGTGGCGCTGGTTGAATTCCTCATTGGTGAGGAAAACTGGCGGAGCCGCCGAGCAACCGAGAAGATCGGAGCGATATTGACGGATCGCGTCGTGATGGTCGAAAATGCCGGTCGCGGCATTCCCCATCTGGTCTATGAAATCACACGCGATGACTTTCTCGCGGGACCGCTGGCGAGTTAGCCCCTCAGGCTCTGCATCCGCTGCAGGTAGCGGGCGAGCACGTCTATCTCCAGATTGACGCAATCGCCTTCGGACAAGGCGCCGAGCGTCGTCACATCTCCTGTGTGCGGGATGATGTTCACGCTGAAATGGCACGTGCCGCCCGGCTGATCCTCCACATCGTTGACGGTCAGCGAGACGCCATCGACGGTGATCGATCCTTTTGGTGCAAGATAGGGCGCAAGTGCCTGTGGTGCCGCGAAAGTGAATTTGCGGGAATCGCCTTCCGCCGTGATCGCGTTGATCGTGCCCACGCCATCGACATGACCGGTCACGATATGACCGCCCAGTTCGTCACCCAGTTTCAGCGCCGGTTCGAGGTTGAGCCGGGTCCCTGCGGTCCATCGATCCGGCACGGTGCACATCACGGTTTCCGCCGATGCATCGACGGCGAACCAGGCCCCATTTTTCGTATCTGGGCCAGTGCTCGCGCCCTTGTCGATGACAGTGAGGCAGACGCCTGAACAGGCAATGGACGCGCCCATGGCGATCCCTGCAGGGTCGAATGGGCATGAAATGACAAGCCGCAAGTCTCCGCCCTGGCGGGCCTCGCGGATCGTGCCGGTGGCGGTAACTATTCCTGTGAACATGCGATCTGCCTGTATACTTCGAGTGTGTCGCTGCCAAGCTGCCGGCGATCATTGATCTGCCATTGGCCGTGCGCCTGCGCCAGTGTGGCCAGTCCGATGTCTGCGATTCCCGGATTTCCGCTGCCGACAATGATGGGCGCGCGATAGAGCAGCAGCCTGTCTACAAGACCTGCTTTCAGGAATGCCGCTGCGGTCTGTGCGCCGCCTTCAACGAACAGATACTGGATACCGGCCATGGAATGGACCGCCTCGGGCGAGGGGAGCGCGCGCCATCCCTCCGGCGCTTTC
>JAHRVR010000143.1 GCA_019090585.1 Sphingomonadaceae bacterium | reverse complement strand
GCATCGACGACCCCGATTTGCATTTCATTTATGAGTAAGGCAGATTTTCCGACAAGCATTGTTCCCTCCGCTTGCGCCGAACCTGTCAGAGCTGCCAACGCTTGTCATCTCCAGATTGCGCACAGGACGGAATTTGCATGTTTTCTCTGCGCTGATTGATCTGCTAGCGGTTGGAATAGCTCAATTGAGGCAAATGGAACGATTCTGCCCCGGCTTTGTTGGCTGGGCAAAGACTGGGAGTTGCAATTCATGACTTTCCCGAGCCGCAAGGCAGCGATTGTCGGCGTTTATAATACCAAACAGGCAAAAATGCTCGAGGGCACATCGTGGACCCTCGCGCTTGAGGCGATTCAGGGGGCGCTTGACGATGCGGGCCTTAAACATGAGCAAATCGATGGCCTTGGCTCGATGATGTACGATGCGAGCCTGAGGGCGCAGCAACAATGGACAGAGCAGCTTGGCGGCCACCCCATCACTTTCACGTCGCATGGTATGGCTGCTGGGCTGGTGACGAAGGCGGCGGCTGCAATCGGCGCTGGGCTGACGAATGTTGTGTGCATCTATTTTGGCAATGCGGGCGTTCGTGCCGGTCCATCAAAGCAACGCGCTTCGATGGAAGCGGCGCAGATCGCCAAGGCTCCGCGCGTGCCGGACTGGGACTTCAATATCCACGGCGGCTATATGACCGCCTGGTACGCGCTGTGGACGCGCCGTTACATGGACCAGTTCAACGCGCCTTATGAAAACTTGGCCGAATATCCGGTTATCGCGCGCCATCACGCAACGCTTAATCCCGCCTCGATCATGGGTGAGCGCGGTGAGATAACCGTCCAGGACGTGATCGATTCGCCGATGATCAGCGATCCGCTCCACCGGCTCGATTGCTCGCTCGATAACGACGGCGGCTATGCGATTATCGTCGCTTCGGCGGAAATCGCGAAAGATTGCCGCAAGGACCCGGTCTGGGTGCTTGGCGGCGGCGAGGCCATGTACACGGACTTCTACATGTCCTTCACGGACGACTGGATCAACGACAACGGACAAGCGGTTCGCCGTGCCAGCGAGATTGCCTTCGGGAACTCGGGCATTTCGCACGATGAGATTGATGTTACAGGCTTGTACGATTGCTTCCCGGTTACAATGGCACGCAACCTTGAGGAGATGGGCTTTTGCAAGTTCGGCGAAGGCCATGAGTTCATCAAGGAAGGCCACCTCAAGCTGGGCGGCAAGCTGCCGGCCAACACCGACGGCGGCCTGCTTTCACACAGCCACTGCGGCAACCCGAGCGGTTTGCCTGTGGTTGAAGTGGTAAAGCAGCTTCGCGGTGAATGCGATCAGCGGCAGGTCAAGGATGCCAAGATCGGCGCGGTCCTGTCACAGGGTTTCGCCGTCCACGGCCTCACCGGCATCTCCATTCTGGGCAAGGATTGAGGATCAACAACCATGACACAGCCTTACATGAAGCCTCTGCCGCAGCGCCTGCCCGAGAATGAGCCGTTCTGGGAAGGTCTGGAGCGCGGAGAATTTCTCATCCCGAAATGCACCAGTTGCGGCCATTGGAACTGGGTGCCCTATCCGGCTTGCCGCAATTGCCTTTCGACCGATCAGGAGTGGGCAAAGACAACCGGAAAAGGCAAGATCTTTTCCTATACCGTGGTTCACCGCGGCCCCGGCGCTTTCCGTGAGGATGTGCCATACGTGCTTGCGATGGTCGAATTTCCGGAACGCCCGCGCACGCCGATCGTGCTGGGTACGATGGTCGATGTCGATCCTGAAACGGTCCATACCGGCATGCCGGTGAAGGTCGTTTGCGAGGAAGTGCCGGACGAGGGTGTTACCATCTGGCATTTCGCGCCGGACAAGTAGCCGGACAAGTAACTGTGATGCGGGGCGGCGGTGGTCAGCGGCCGTTGCCCCGGTCGATCAGTTCGATGACATGGCCGTCCGGTGTTTCCAGAAAGGCGTAACTGACCTGCTCGAAATAGTCCGGCCCGCGCAGCAGCTTTGCGCCCGCTGCCTGGGCGCGTGCGATTCCGGCCACCATGTCTGTCACATAAAAGCCGATGTAAAAAGCCGCCGCACTGTTGCTGGCGCTGACACTCTCAACGGGCCTGGCCTTCGCATATTGCAGCAGCGTCAAGGCAAAGGGATTGTCGGGCGATTTCATCACGAGTTCCGTGAGCTTGCCTTGCGCGATGGGCGTTCCCGCAATCATGCCAAACGCGTTTTCATAGAAGGCCTGCGATGCCTCCAGGTCTGCGACTGTCAGTTTCAGAAAACTGATTTGCGGTTCGGTGGCCGGGAGGGGGAGAGGGCTGGTGCCGCGCATCGGATCTTCAAGCATCGAAGTCGAGGCCCCGGCGCCTGAGCATACGCAGGCAGGCTTCCCATTCCACGCAATGCTCGGCATCGCGCGGGCCGTTTGGCCGGTTAAGCCAGTGCTCGATATTGACCGAATAGCTATCGATAATGTCCTGAGACGGAATGGACCTGCGCTCTCCGGCTGCCATGAGAAGAACCTGTGCTTCACAGGCCATCTGAAGGTTGTGTAGCTGCACATAGGCTTCGGCAATGGTGCGCCCGCCTACCATCACGCCGTGGTTGCGCAGGATTACTGTGTCGCAGCCTTCAAAGTCCCGGCCCAGCCTTTCGCAGGCATCGCTCCCGATCCCGTAATCGTTATAACCGATCCGGTTGTAGAACCCCATTGCCGTCTGGGTGAGTGGTAGCAGGCCGTCGGCCATAGCCGAGACGGCCATTGTCGCGGGTGTGTGGGCATGGGCGACGCATTGTAGATCGCTGCGCGCGGTCAGCACTGCACCGTGCAGATCATGGGCCGCGATGTTTGTCTCCGCGGCTTTTGCCTGTCGCGCAGCGATCTCTCCGCTTTCCAGGTCCACTTTGACAAGGCTCGATGCGGTGATCTCCTCATAGAGCATTCCGTAGGGATTGACGAGGTATTGACCGGGCGCATCGGGCACGCGCGCGGAGATGTGATTGTAGATCAGGTCGATCCAGCCATGGTGGTCGACCAGCCGGTAAAAAGCCGCCAGATCGACCCTGGTGCGCCATTCGTCCGCCGAGCAACTGTCCCGCATGGTTACCGGGACCGATCGAGATGTGCCTGTCGGCATATCGATACTCCTTTTCCAATCCGAATTTTCCGGCCCACCCGAGTCTGTCGGCATCAGGCCCCTGGACTAACTGCCCCTGACTTTCGCGATCACCTCTTCGCCATACCATTGCACATTCTCGATATATTCGGCCCTGCTGCCGTGCGGCACCATGGCTGAGATCCAGTTGACGCCCGCTTCTCCCATTTCGCCGACCCCGTCGATATACTGCTGAACATCGCCTTTGCCCTGAAAGCCGACTTTGACCGGCGGCCCTGTACTAATATCGAAATTGCCGGAGCGGCCCTCGCTTTGCCGCACGTCCTCGATCTGTTCCCGGCGTTCGATGAGATCCTGAAGCGATGTCACGGCAATGTCGCGATTAGCCTTGCTCATTCCGCTAACCGCGAAAAACGGGCACCAGCCGTCGCCATACTTTCCTGCGCGCTTGAGAGCGGCGGGGCTGCTGCCACCAATCCAGATCGGCGGCGCCTGTTCGAGAGCGGGCCGTGGTTCTACATCGAGCGCACAAAAGTCCATGCCTTCGCGGCTGACCGGCCCTGCGCTCCATGCGAGGCGCAAGACCTCAAGCGCTTCATCAAATAATTTGCCGCGCCTGTGAAAGTCTGAGCCTAAAGCTTCGAATTCCACCTTCTGGTAGCCTGCGCCCATTCCCAGGATCAATCGCCCACCGCTGATTTTATGCAAAGTGGCCGCGCTCTTGGCCAGAAGAAACGGGTTGCGATAACCGGCAACGACGATGTTGGTGTGCAACATCAGGCTACGGCTGGCCGAGGCGACAAACGCAAGGGCCGCAAAGGGATCGAGCGCATCGTGCCCCATGCCCTGATGCAACCAGTTTGTGTCGGGCGCGGGATGGTCTGTTACGAAGACGGCATCCACTTTCGCTCGCTCGAAGGCATCTGCCATTTCCGCAATTGAATCGAGTGACTGGAACGCATCGGGAGAGACGACGCCAAGCGGTATTTCGAGCGTGAATTTCATCTGGAGTTATTCCTCCTGTCAGCTTCGGGCCGGTGCGGCCTCACCGGAGTTTTCTGGTCCAATCTCTACCGGCTTGAAGTCAGGATAGGATCCAAGGCCGAACACCAGGAGTCCCGATACCACGAACATCGGAATGCCGATCATCAGGAACAGTTCGTAAGATCCGGTGGCGTCGAAAATCGCGCCGGCAGTGACTGGGCCGATGCCGGCAGAAAGGCCGAACAGGGCCGAGACAGAGCCATAGATCTTTCCGAAGTTGCGCAAGCCGCCAAACTGCGTCGTCAGATAGATGATTATATGAATTCCGGCGCCGCTACCGAAACCGATTACGAGCGCCGCGGCCATGAGCATCGGAATGGAACCGCCAGCAGCCAGAAGCAGGCCATATCCCGCCGCAGGCAGGGACAGGGCGGTGAAGGGGAGGAAGCTGGAGTTGACGCGATCGGCGATTGATCCTGAGACGAGCTTCGATGAAACCGCAGCGATTCCTATAAGCAGGGCGAGGCCTGCTGCTTCTCCGCGTTCGAGGCCGAGCGACGTGTAGATCGGGATCATATGCATGCCATAGCCCGAGGCCAGTGTCGTCACCAACAGACCGGCCAGTGCAATACGCAGGATCGCAGGATTCCTGAGCGCTTCCTTACCCGTCAGCCCACCGGGAACGGTTCTTGTTACCGAGCGTCCGCCGGAAGCAGGGGAGCTTTTCTTTGCGGGCTTCTCCGCGTGAAAGAACGGAATGACCAGCAGAAGCGCAACACCGGCCCATCCAAGGCCGATCCCGATATAGGCGCCTCGCCAGCCAAGACCCTCGATCAGTGTATGGGCCAGCAGAGGAGCTCCCGCGCTGGCAAGCGACATGCCGCTAAGGAGAATCGCGATCGCTACGCCCCGGTTGAGGATAAAGACGGAGGAAACCGGCGGATTCCAGACGACCGACCGAATGGAGAGTGAGCCGAGCGAATAGATAACCCAGGCAGCAATCCAGACTTCGAGTGTGCCGTTTTGCAGGCTGAAGGCCGCGAAAAGTATGCCGCAAATAATGAGTCCGGGAATGGCAATTGTGCGGGATCCAAACTTGTCGACTATGGCACCTGCGAACGGTGAAAGCGGTGCCGTAATTCCCGCGTAGATCGTCAGGCCCAAGGATATTGTTGTCCGGCTCCAGCCGAACTCGTCCTGGAGCGGCTCCATGAACAGCCCGAGGGTCATTGTCGGGAGTGAACCAAAGGAAATGCCAATTGTCGCCGCAAGCAAGAGCGGCCAGTGGAGCCTCCACTCCAGTCTTGATGCGGCCTTTTTATCGGCCATTTCCATCCCCCAATTTCAACTAAACCGTGCCTGAGGGCCGGTCCGTTTGGCGGCTATGGGAACACGCCTTGCAGCAAAAGGCAATGTAGGCATGAGAATTCGCCAAACTTCCGAACTGTCCGAAACGGCGGCGTTCCTGCTTGCGCTTGACGCATCCTGTGGGCCGTCATGAGGCGTTGCCGGCCAATGCGCGTTGGCGTGCCGACGTGAGCGTTTGGCAAGCCTTGTCTGCCTGATCGAGGACCAGTTTCCGGGCAACGCCCTTTTTGGGGGACCGATATGCCTGGCTGGCCATGTGGCGCTAAGTGCCAGTCCGGCCGATCGTAACCAGAGGGCGGTTCAATTTCATCCCAGCGGGAGGCGGCCTCGTGGCACCGGGACGCAATGGATATAGCCTGCGGGCAATATTCTGGAGAACTGTGGTTCCGTTCCTTGCGCGCCCCCAAGCCCATTCAGGCTTTTTGCAGGATATGGACGGCGGCCGAAGTGCCGAAACCCAGCACGTGGGAAAGGCCAACGCGGGCACCTTCGACTTGCCTGTTGCCGGCTTCGCCGCGCAAGTGCTCGACAATTTCGACCATGTTGGCAACACCGGTGGCGCCGATCGGGTGCCCCTTGGCGATCAGGCCGCCAGAGACATTGACTGGAATACGCCCGCCCAGAACAACCTCACCATCGTCGATCATCCTTGCCGCGTCGCCATCGCCGCACAGGCCTAGGTTTTCGTAATGCAGCATTTCTGCCGTGGCGAAGCAGTCATGCAGTTCCACCAGGTCAAGGTCTTGAGGGCCAATTCCTGCCATATCAAAGGCGGTTTTGGCGGCGAGACGCGTCACCGAATTGGGATCGAACAATTCTGGATTGTGCGCTTCCCACGGATCGGACGCGAGCGCGGAACCGGCAATTCGCACGGCCCGATCCATGCCGAGTTCCTTCGCCTTTTTCTCTGACACGACAACAAGTGCCGCAGCGCCATCGACGTTTGCCGAGCACATCAGCTTGGTAAGCGGGTAAGCAATCATTTCACTGGCGAGAACTTCCTCCAGCGAGGCTTCGGTCTGAAACTTGGCCTTGGGATTGAGCGAGCCGTGCTTGCGGTTCTTGACCGCAATCTTGGCGAACTGTTCAAGAGTGGTGCCGTATTTTTGGGCATGGACTACGCCGCATTCGGCAAAGACCGCAGGCATCGAGCCAGAGCCGAAAATACCTTCGGGAGTAAGACCGTCCGAGCCGCCGCCGCCAAGCATCCCGCGCGGGTTCATCTCTGTGCCGATGGCCATGGCGACGTCGTACATGCCGCTTTTGATTGCGGTGAACGCCTCACGCACAGCGGTTGCGCCTGACGCGCAGGCATTGGAAACATTGACGCAGGGGATACCAGTCTGGCCGATTTCCCTCATGATCTGCTGGCTCATCGAGGCACCGGCGGTGAAGGAGGAGCCCGTATAGAGGATATCGACGTCCTTGATGCCAAGACCTGCATCGTCGAGTGCCATAAGTGCGGCCTCTCCGCCCAACTGGGCGGGATTGCGATCGGGGTAGCGGCCAAACGCGATCATATCCGCGCCAATGATATAAACCTCGCTCATTGGCTTAGCTCCTTTTCTGCAATCGGCTGGGCAACGAAATGATAGGCAACGAAGCTGTTGCCTTCCTTGTCCTTCGCACCGCCGGCATCGTCAAATTCCAGGGTTACGGGCATGGCCTCGTGCAGATCTTCGGCGTCGCATCCGGTCAGATTGGCCTTCAGCGTAAGTCCGTCATCCAGATCGACAATTGCCGAAACGAACGGAACTTCAATACCCGGATAGCTGCGGTGCACGATCGACCAGGTAACCAACTTGCCGGTGTTTCCGGCACGGTATTCTTCCATCGAACCGCGTGCAAAACAGCGGCGGCAGGCCAGCGTATGCTTGTCCGCGGCCGTGCTGCATTTCTTGCAACGGAAGCCGCGAATCCAAGGCTCGCCAGCGTCTGAAATGCAAATGGTTGAGTTTCCGGGTTTTTGCATAGTTTGGTCTTTCACGTTCTTATCTTGCGTTGGCCTAAGTCAGCAGCGCCGTTTCAACAAGAATTAATGAAATGGTCCGGACCATTCCCTCAAGGCCATAGTCATGTGTCGTATTTTACCGATTCGGTAGTGATTTTCCCCGAGTATTCGCCTCCATCGCGGCCGCGAACGGGACGAGCGATCTGCTGAAGGTACTGGCCACTATAGGTCGTGAGGCCGGTTGAGACCTGCGGGTCAGCAAGGCAAAGTGCCAGGATCGCTTCGGCCATGACTTCCGGTCCTTCGGGCGCCTGAAAGCGATCCCTGGAAATCATGCCCGTGTCGATCATTTCCTGCACGTTCTCGGTGATCACCGAATTAACTGGTGCGACGGTGTTGGCGCTGATCCCGGTGCCATGCAGCTCTGCGGCCAAACTTCGGGTCATCAGGTTAAGCGCCGATTTGGAGGAGGCATAGGCCGCTACACCATTCGTGCGATGGAACTCCAGAAAGGGCGGGCCCTCGACGTTGGGCGCAGCACGGTCTGCAACGGTGGAGGACACATTGACGATGCGGCCCCAGTTCTGCTCGACCATGCCGGGCAGGGCGCGCAAGATCAGGTCGCGGGGGCCAAAGACATTCACTTCGAAGGCCTTGTGGAAGCGGTGTTCGTCCATTTCCCACAGGCGTTCCCCGGACATTCCGGCGCCGTAAGCTGCATTGTTTATGACGATGTCGATCTTGCCAAATTTGGCCAGGGCTTCATCCATGAAAGCGGCGCGGCTTTCCGGCTTGGCCATGTCGATCTGGATCGCATGGGCGTTGCCGCCCCGACTGCGAATAATCGATACGGTATGGGCCAGCGTTTTGGGTTCAGGATTGGCCTCGTCGCCGGGCGTGCGCGCGCCAATGATAACGGTGGCACCTTCTGAAGCCATGCGTTCGGCCGTTGCCATTCCGATGCCCTGGCTCGCGCCGGTCACGATTGCAATTTTGCCGTCCAGCTCACCCATGCTGTCCTCCTGTCATGCTGTCTTGCCGATTGTGACCGGCAGGCTGGTCCAGCCGATCTGGAACTCCGATACTGGTCATTTTCCGTGTTCAGGATGAACAATGAGTTCTTTTACCGGGTGAGTGAGTTCGCGCAACAGCATCTGACTTTCCAGCCGGGCGAGGTGCATGCCGATGCTGAAATGCGGTCACACGGTCAAAGCTTATCGCCGCGTAAACCAACATCGGCCGTGACTGTCATTGCCCGCCGTCCATTATTGTCCGGTCAATCTCGCCAACCATCTGGATAAGATGCGGATCGACGACATATTCGGGACAATCAGCATCGAAATGGGCATCAACGATGCCCCAGTGAACCGGCGTATCCATATAGGGTCCGGTCAGCCCATCGATGCTGTCATACTCCTGTTCCCAGACGTATTCGATGCGCCTGGCCCCTTCGCTCCATGCGGTGCGGTTAAGGCCCCAGCTGCGAATTTCCGGGACGTATTTCGGCAGGAGCAGAGTCTTTTCCTCAAGCTCGCGCACAGTTGCGGGGTCACTTTGCGCGAAGCAGCTGAACAACAGCGCGCGCCAGATGCCGGGGCCTGCGGGGCTCACATTGCTGCGCGACATGCGATAGCCCGCGCCGGTCAGGGCCAGCCCCTCAATGGCCGGGGCGATGCTCTCGAGCCATTGCGTAGAGGCCGTGGCCGCCTGCGCATCGGTTTCACTGGCATGGCACATGCGCCAGATGATGTGTCCGGCGTTGATCGCGGCGGCCGAACAGATGGGTGAGATCCAGCTGGAGAGGGCGCCCGGTAAGCGCGCAGCAGCGCCGCGCAATGCGGTAATTATCGTCTCCTGCTCATGGACACGATCTTCGGGCAAAGTGAACATCCGCAAGGAAACAAACATGGCTCAGCTGTCTTCCGGCTGGTCGGTCAGCATCCGGCGCTTGCGGCCCAGTGTCATTGGCGCGATCGATTGCCAGAAACCATGCTTGTCCTCGCGTTCGTCGGAACCGTCCGGCTTGCGGCTGAGGCGCTGTTTCCACCAGCCTGCTTCCCCTTCAACCGACCATAGATAGAACAGCGTTGCGGGCAGCTCTGGGATGTCGATGGCGGGCGGGTGCTGCCAAGCCGCTTCCAGAACCATTCCGCGCGCTTGTGCGCCGGGCAGGTACTCTGTGCGATAGGCCTTGCGGACATGCGCAGTCATGCCCGGTTTGACGTCGATTTCGTCGAGGATAAGGATGCGCTGGGCTTTATCGCTCAAGACGCTTTGCTCCATCTTGGGCCGCGTGGACAAATTCTGTCCTCAATGGAGGACCGCTTTCGGGCAAGGGTGAAAACGGGCCGCAGGTCCGAAAAGGGGTGGGAAGCGGACACCAAGCAGTGGAAAATTGCGATGTTCAAAGTGCCTTGTCGCCCTTCGCAAGCCCTACTGCTGTTCGCTTATTATCAGATCCGTAATCAGAAATTCGCCGGTTGAGCACACTACACGTACGACTGGCTCAGAAATCACCAGAGGAAATTTCTTCTCGTCATTTCCGAGCTTTACCGAAACCGTGCTGCCATCATAGGCCATTGTGAAGGATTGCACGGTCCCGGGCTTCGTCATCAGCGAATGAGGCAGTATATCGTCCTCCATCCCAGACATGCTCCAGCCGAGCATCTGGATGGCCGGTGCTCCGGACGGTGTTTTTTTCTCATCTGCAGGAAGTGCTGAGAGCTTAAATCCAGCATACGAGGCCGGAGCTTTCCCCGGTGAACTGGCCGCGGCAACCTGAATATTAAAGAGGGGAACAAATATCTTGCTGTCCGCCATCGCGAGCATTTGCACATTACCTGAGACTGTGAACTGTCCGCTTCCAGCAGGAAGAACCAACTCTGAGAAATGATCTGCCGCTGTGTCACAGTCATAAGTGATCCCGGCGGCCCCAGCTGGCTCGGTGACTGCTAAGAACAACATGCACGTTGCACCCCAGCGAAATGCCCTCATTGGTTAACCCTTTCATCATTCCGAACAGCCGCAGCGTCAACTCGCGTTGGGTATTAACGCACGTCTAGCACACTGGATAGGGGTTGTAACTGTTTCAAAACTTGACAAATCCCCTGCACATTGCAGACACGATACAGTTAGTTGCAGCAACCATAGGCGAATATTGCTACAGCTGAATGAGAGCGCGGCAGGGGGATAGTTCGAGCCTATGAAGGGAGAAAAAGAAGGGGCAATCCTCACCGTCGAAGACTTGATGGCCCGCTGGGCATACTCAGAGTTAACGTCTTCGCGGTTTGGTAAGGAATATGGGCCTCACATTTCTGCACAAATCATCGAGGAAGCTAATAACGGCCGGCCATTTGAGCAAGTGTCGGAAAGTGAGAGGCAAAATCTGGTCGCAGCGATCGAAGAGTTCCGCGGTGGTATGTGCCGGATCATCAGTAAACTCGGCACCAGCAGATTTGAGCTACATTTTTGGGATACTTCACAGTTGCTGAGCTGCCTGACATTGCCGATATTCGGGAAGGTTCCATTCTTCCGCTTTCTTGCAATGCCTCAACTGGTTGATTCGCTTGGTCAGCCTCGCAAGAACGATCCACGCCGCGAAAGTGCCAGCATTCCATTCGACCCGAATTTCCGAGTTGAGGGGCCACTAATTGCCCTCCATCACGACGGGCGCGAAGTGCTGTTTGACGGTTATCTGCGGAGTATTCTTTGGCTAAGAAATTCCACACAACCGCTCGCAATCTGGATTCCCAAACCTTAGTCAACCCAAAGCCGATTGACCGGCCAGAATCGATTGACAGGACTCTCTCTGACATGCCGCCGTTTTCCGTAAGAATGGCGGTCAACTGCTGCTTTGGCAAAGTTGTAGTTTGACCACGCAGCCTAGTCCCCGCGTAAGTCGCGGGCGACTTCAACCAACCCGGCTGCACCTGCGCGGACGAAGCTTGAATCCGATCCGATTGCCAGAAATTTCATGCCCATTTTCGCAAGTTCGCGCGCATTGTCGGTGCTCAGCGCGGCGCTACCGGGGATGACGTCATGGCGTGAACAGGCTTTCACCACTTTACCGATGGCCTCGAATATTTCCGGCGGCATTTGCAGGGCTGGGCCAAGCCCGAGCGACAATGCCAGATCGACGGGGCCGACAAACAGCCCGTCGACGCCGGGCGTGGCGGCGATAGCATCCAGATTTTCCATCGCCTCTGCGGTCTCGATCATCACGAAGCACAGTGGCTCGACCGGATCGCCTTGCGGTGAATAATAGCTGCGGACTTTGCCAAAGGAGCGATTTCCGTGCGGCGGATAGCGGCAGGCCTGCGCGGCAACGGCGGCTTGCTCTGCATTGGAGACCATCGGCACGATGACGCCGCCCGCGCCCAGATCGAGCACCCGCATGACGTAATCGGCCGTGCACGAGGGGATCCGCACCAGCGTCTGCGTGCCGCCCAATTCCACCGCGCGCAGAGTGTCAGCCAGATTGTGCCAGTCTATCCCGCCGTGCTGAGCATCGAGAGCCAGAAAATCAAGGCCTGCCCGGCCCATCAGTTCGGCCGAAACTCCGTTGCCGATTGCTACCCAGCTGCCGATGCTGGCCCGGCCCGCCGCGCTTGCTTCTCTGACTTTGTCCATGTGCCTCTCCGCGTCTTGTGGTTGGGCTGAACTTCTGGTGGAGCGCAACGAAGGTCAATCCCCAATAAGGCACATCGGAAATTGCATTCTGGTTTTGCCGGATCAAAAAATAGTGGCGGTGTCGGTCCGGCCAGGAATGGACCGGCCTGTTACGCGATTACCGCGCGCACCGCCCATCGCCGCTATTTCCTTGGCCGTTACTTTTTTGCCGGGCGATTGAACACCACTTTGCAGTAAGAGATTTTCCATCCGTCTTCGGTGCGAACCACGGTCCGGTAGTACCAGCCGGTGTTGGATGATGCCGGATCGTTGCTAATGAACTGATAGCTCTGGATCGTTTCTGCCGTGTCCGTATCCAGCGTGATGCGCGTTGCGCCCGGCATGTGCATCCCGTGCGGTGCTTGTGAAAGCAATTCGCCGATTTCTTCCCGTCCATTCAGTGTCTTGCCGTGGACCTCGTACACTCCATCGGGGGTGAATACCTCCAGCCACTCGTCGAAATCATTGACTTCAAGGCGCAGGCAATATTCGTTCAGCAGCGACTGGATCGCTGCAAGATCTTCCAGCTTCTGGGTTGCATCTCGTTGGGTCATCCATCTCTCTCCAATAACGCCCCTGTGACGGGGACATACTGCCAATACAGTCTTCCATGCTTTTCCTGGCCATCCGGGTGAGTATGGGAAAGGCTTTTGCGCGTTCTTCAGCCTGTGCGCTGGCGGCCGTCCCGCGCAGAACCCGGCCTTTGATACCATGGAAAATGGCGGCAAGGCGAAACAGGTTGAAGGCGATGTAGAATTCGTAGTTCGCAATTGAGGCGCGGCCGGTGCGTCTGCAGTAGGCTGCGACATAATCCTGCTCGGACGGGATGTTGAGGGCGGCAAGGTCTGCATCTGCAAGACCCGGCACGATGTGGGGCGGCATGCGATACATCATCGTGTGATAGGCAAAGTCGGCCAGTGGGTGGCCCAGTGTCGATAGCTCCCAGTCCAGAATGGCGAGCACGCGCGGCTCGGTGGGATGGAAGATGATATTGTCACAGCGCATGTCGCCGTGGACCACGCTGGTCTCGTCACCGGGCGGAATATTTTCCGGCAGCCACGCAACCAGCGCATCCATGTCATCGTTGCGTCCAGCCAGTTCATCGGCCTGATATTGCCGGGTCCAGCGCCCGATCTGCCGTGCGAAGTAATTGCCCGGCTTGCCATAGTTGCCAAGGCCAATCGCCTCAGGGTTGAAACCGTGCAGCCGCGCCATCACGGTGTTCATCGCATCGAAATAGGCAGGGCGATCCTCCCGGTCCACATCCGGGAAAGTCGCATCCCAGAAAATGCGCCCCTCAACCAGTTCCATCACATAGAACCACGTGCCGATTACGGCGTCGTCGGTGCACGCCGCGTAAATTGCCGCGACCGGGAAGCCTTGCGCGCCCAGCGCCGTCTGTATGCGTGCCTCGCGGTCAACGGCGTGGGCACCGGGCAGCACTTCGCCTGGCGGCTTGCGGCGCAGCACATAAGATTGCCCGGGCGTGACGAGTTTGTAGGTCGGATTGGACTGGCCGCCCCTGAACTGCTCGATGTTCAGGGGGCCTTTGAAGCCTTCGACATTTTTTGCCATCCAGCGGCCAAGCGATGCCTCGTCGAAACCATACCCTTCACGCACCGCAGTGGTGCCGGTGTTGGCCTCGGCAAAGGCATCGCCCATCCCGGTCAGCCCTTCTGCCAGGGGTAAAAAGGTGGCATCTTGCTGGCTTTCCCGGTGAAATTCGCAGCCCGCTTTTCAAGGAATGCGGCCACGCCTTCCTTGCCGTCTTCCTGGCTGGTGTAGAAAACACCCAGCGATTCCACCTCATGCGCGGCGCGGGGATGAGGCTGCGCGCTGTTCTGCAGTGTCATCTGGCGCATCAGCGCGATGCCGACGGGCGAACGGTCCTTCACCAGCGAACGGGCAAGGGTGCAGGCTTCCTCAACCAGATCCTCGGGCTGGAGCACCGAGCGGACAAGGCCGACTTCCAATGCCTCTTCGGCAGAGAGGATGTCGGCGCGGTAGAACAGCTCCAGCGCTTTTTCGAGGCCGACGATGCGGGGCAGGAACCAGGTGGAGCAAGCTTCCGGTGTGATGCCGATGCGGCCGAAGACGAAGCCAAGACGCGCCTTGGTGGAGGCCAACCGGATGTCCATGGGCAAAGTCATGGTCGCGCCGATGCCCACTGCCGCGCCATTGATTGCGCCGACAATGGGTTTGAGGCAATCGTACATGGCCAGCGCGATCTGCCCGCCGGTGTCGCGCACGCCCGATTCAATTTCGGGGCGCAGCGGCCAGCTACCCATGTCTTCCATGGTTGGCGTCAGGCTTTCGTCCAGCCCGAAGGCATTGCCCTCCCCCGAAAGGTCCATGCCCGCACAAAAGGCCTTGCCTTCGCCGGTGACGACGATGACGCGCACGGCGTCGTCCGAGCTGGCGCGATTATACGCGTCTTCCAACTCGCCCGCCATTTCCACGGTGAAGGAGTTCATCTGGTCAGGGCGGTTGAGGGTCAGTCGCAGCAGGCCATCGTCAATTTCGTATCGGATCGTATTGTAGTCAGTCATTGGGGTTTGCCTCTCTCCATTCGCGTTTGATTTTCTTGGCCAGTGACCATTTGTGCACTTCAGTGGGCCCGTCATAGATGCGAAATGCGCGCACTTCGCGGAAAATCTGCTCTACTACTGTCTTGTCCGTGACGCCAATGCCACCCATCACCTGCACGCAATTATCAGCGATAGTCATCAGCGCTTCGGAGACCGAGACCTTGGCCATCGAGCTTTCGAGCGTGCCAGGCGATCCAGCGTCGAGCACGCTGGCGCACCAGTCGATCATCAGTTCGGCCTGCTTGATGAGGATACGGTTCTCGGCAAGCATGAAGCCTACGCCTTCGTGATCGATCAACGCCTTGCTGAAAGCTTCACGTCGGCAGGCGTAATCGGTGGCGATTTCCTGCGCGCGTATGCAGCATCCCAGCCAGCGCATGCAGTGCGAGAGCCGGGCAGGGCCAAGCCGGACTTGCGCATATTTGAAGCCTTCGCCTGCTTCGCCCAACATATGGTCTGCGGGAATGCGTAGATTCTCGATTGTCAGGGTTGCGTGGCCGCCGGGCATCGATGTGTCGATCGTGTTGGGGATCTCGTCAATGGTGATCGCTGGATTGGGCAGGTCGATCAGGAATATGCAGGCGCCCTGTTCGGCCTTGGCCATGACGATGCCAACTTTCGCGCCCTGATAGCCGGTGATGAAGGTCTTGCGGCCATTGATCACCCAGTGATCGCCGTCCGGTGCGCAAGTCGTTTTCAGCATCGATGGGTCAGAGCCGGCCCCGCCCCAGTCGGCGGGTTCGGTCATCAGGAATGCCGAGCGTCCGTGGCCGTCCACCAGAGGCTTGAGGAACCGCGCCTTGTGTTCGGGGCTGCCGACTTTGCCGATCAGGTACATGTTGCCTTCGTCGGGCGCCATGGTGTTACAGGCCAGTGGGCCGAGCGGGGAGAGGCCGGACCTGATCAGCACCGCAGCCGTCTCGCGCTGGTTGAGATGGCCGCCGTCTGGCAGGATATGGGGTGAGAGCACGCCCGCTTCGCGTGCCTTGCCCTTCATTTCCAGAACCAGCGCATCAAGCGGGGCGCCGTGATGGTCACGGCGGGTGTCCTGCTCATAAGGGATGACGGTCTCGCGCACGAAGGCCTCTACCTTGTCCGCCATATCGAGCGCATACTGGGAAATTGTCATGGGGGTGAGGACCCTTAAAGCGATTGTCCGTCGTCTATGGTGAAGATGGAGCCGGTCGTGCTTTGCGAGGCATCAGAGCAAAGATAGAGCACCGGTGCATCAAGCGAATCTATCGGTTGCAGCCTGCCGCGGTTAAAGCCCGCGATCTGTTTCTTTCCGGGTTCGCTGGCGAACCATTCCCCGCCCATCTCGGTCAGGATGTAGCCCGGCTGCAGGACATTGACGTTGATGCCCTGGCGCATCCATTCCCGTGCCAGGCTGCGGCCGAGATGCGCGACGCCCGCCTTGCTTGCGCAATAGGCGGCTTCTCCGGCAAGGGTGACTTGCGCGCCCATCGAGCCGATCAGCAGGATGCGCCCTTTGCCACTTTCCCGGCTGCCAGCGCTGATCATGCGGCGCGCGCCTTCTCGTGCGGTCAGCAGCACACCGAGCAGGTTGGTATCGAACATCCTGCGCAGTTCATCGACAGGGACCTGTGTGGCGCGCCCCGATGAAGCGATCCCGGCATTGGCGATGACCGTGTCGACGGGGCCGAAGCGTTCCTCGGCCGCATCAAAGGCGGCGATGGTCGAAGGCTCGTCCGACACGTCCATATCGACTGCCAGCGCCTCTCCGCCAGCCGCTTCTATGTCTGAAACCAGAGCATCGAGCCTGCCTCTGCGCCGAGCGCCGAGTATCAGCCGCGCTCCGGCGCCGGACAGAAGGTGCGCAAAATGCGCGCCCAATCCAGATGATGCTCCCGTGATCAGGCAGGTCCGGCCAGTCAGGTCAGTCATCATTGTCTCTTTCCGTCGAGGGATCGGGTGCCTGAATTTCGATACTTAGGGGATAAAGCAGCGTCGGCCAAGCACTGCTGGCGGGCTCGTCAACTGCCATGCGCCCATTACTATGCGGCCATGTTATCGCAGTATGGATTGGCCGCATTTTATGCCGGCGGTGAACTTTCCAGCGATCAACGCACAGCGCAATCAACGGGCGGGTCTTTGCCAAACCCGCCCGTTGCTCTGCTCGTCAGGCGTCGAGCTTGGGGCGCTCTGCCGTTTTCCACTCGTCCTTGTGCTGTTCGATGCTTTCCAGTGCATTTTTCCAGAAACCGGCGCCTTTCGAGAAGTTCCTGAAATCGAAAGTGCCTTCGGTGCGAATTTCGAGCATTTCGACACCATCGGGGCCGGGCTTATAAGTGTAAGGCACACCCGACGGAATGAAGAAGCTGTCACGCGGCCCTAGCTCCTCGGTGCCAAGCTTAATGTTGCCAGCCACGATGTAGTACAGGCAATCGGTGTTATGGCTGTGCAGCGGCAGCGGATAGCCATGCTTGAACCAGATATTGACGACCGAGAAGCCAGGGATGTCGACGAGGACCTTGACTTCCTCGCCACCCGACATGCCGGCCTCGATCAGCTTGTCCATCCCTTCACGGGCAATCGGCTCCAAAGGCTCCACCGTCATGCACTTTGATTCCATCAGTCCCTTGCCGTCTTTGGCACGAATGATCTGGAACTTGCCGATGTCCTGTTCTTCCATGATATGTGGCCTGTCAGTCGTTGAGTTTTGGTCCGAAACCGATGTCATTGATCGGCGAGTCCAAACCGGTGTTCACGCCGTGTTGTGCCTTGGTCAGCACTTCCCTGTCCAGTCCGGCGATATAGCCATCGATCAGCCGATGGTTATTGCTGACCAGGCCCTCATACTCCCTCGACAGGCGCATATTGTCAAAGCCGCCTGCATGCAGGCCAAGCTGTTGAATCGGCAGGTTTGCGTAATCCTGCCGTGGAACTTCGGGGAAGTCCGGCGAGTCATAGGGCAGGATCGTCGGTTCGGTCGGTGTGTCATATTCTTCGTCTTCCGGACGCAGCACCAGTGACCAGATTTCGTAAAAGCAAGTCTCAGGTGTCAGCGGGCGAATGCGGTAGGATGACATTGCACCGAATGTCGGCAGCAGGAAGAAATGTGGGAAGATGAATTCGACTTGCGTTGACGGGAAATCAACCGCCGTCTTGGCAATGTCAAACATATCAACGCCGCGTTCCCGCGCGTCCCTGGTAATCTCCTTTGCCGCCCTATCCATGAACGCCGTGGTTGCGCCCATGATATCGTCGGGCACTTCCATGTCGCGGATCGTCTCGATCACGTCGACTTCGGTTTGATGGATCATGCCTGCCATGCCGGTGCTCAGGCGCTGCAGGAAATCAGCAAAGCGATTCACGACCTCAGAGCCATTGGCGAAATCATCGGGCACCCTGCCGTCACCATCGGGCCCAAATCTGGATGTGGGCGATCGCCAGTGCAGCTGCGGGTGTGTCTCCATCACGTGATAACCTTCCATGAAGGCTTCCATCGCAAGCTTCCAGTTGGTGGGCAGCACGGTGCCGTACCACCAGTCCATTTTCAGCTTGTCGGCATTGCGGGCGTCCATATTCGCCTCGACTGCTCCCAGTCCCGCCCTCAGGGGCAGGGCGTCGTCATCCAGGTTGATAAAGGCGCAGCCAGCCCATTCCTCGCAGCGAACCGACGGAAGGTTGATCTCATCCTCGGCGAGCAAGTCCTTGTTGAAGATTTCCTTGCCGAATACGAAAGTGCATTCGCCCTGCGCATTCCAGCGCCAGCCGTGGAACGGGCAGATGAAGCCTCCTTCCCCCAGGTGCCCCGGGCCGTTCGCCAGGCGAACCCCGCGATGGCGGCAGGCGTTCTGATAGGCCTTCACACCGGTTTGAGTGCGGATGACGATGACCGATTTGTCGAGGATGGAATATTCGGTGTAATCGCCAACTTCGGGAATTTCTTCAAGGCGGCAGGCCATCTGCCAGACCTTGGACCAGAGGTGCTCCTTTTCCAGATCGAAGAATTCCTGATCATAGTAACGCTTCGATGGAATGAGTTCCGGATCTTCGATCCGCAAATGAACTTGGCCAAGCAATTCCTCGATATTCGATGCCATTGAATCCTCCTCCTGAGCTTGCTGCCCACGAGCTCACCTTTCTGGGGGGCATTTTCACTGATGTATATCAATTTCGAAAACGAGAGTGGGGTTACGGGTAGCTTCCGATCTCTTTGCCGATTGCTTGCAGCAGGCCTTCCCTGTTGAGGTATGGACTGAGCGGCATTTCATCCGTGCCCTTGACCCTGTCGATCTCGTCGAGAATCGGCTGCGGGTCGTCGCAATCCAGCGTGTAGAAGGTCAGATAGCCCCATTGCGGGGCATCGAGTTCGTAAACTTTCTGGAACTGTAATTGCGTAATCCGGGCGCCGACAACACCGTCAATCTTGCAAACGTCAACCAGATGCTGGTTGATATACCAGTCCTCGAATTCCTTCTCCTTGCCGGGTGTGCAGCGGGACAGGACTATAAAATCAAACCGTGCCAATGCTTCTCTCCAAAAAACCGATCGCACATACCCTAGTGCATTTTGCATAGATCGCGGGCAGCCTCAATCATGCTGGGCGAGAGGGCCGGTGCCGAAGCTCCAGCCGGGCTATTCCGCCGCAATCGCCTCAAAAAGTTCGTAATCATCGAACTTCGGTTTGCTCATCACATCCCAGAAATGATCCATGCTCCAGGACCAGACCTGAGGCAGGCCATCATCGCCGATGTACCAGCTCTTGCAGCCTGACGCCCAGACGGTCTTGGCCGCTGCTTCCTTGCGGCGCACATCATAAGCATCGAGTGCTTCCATGGTGGGGGCTATGCCCAGGCATTCGCCCTTGCGGACGGGCTCGATCAACTGGTCGAAATAGTTCCATTGCGCTTCGGCAACGTCGATCAGTGAGAAATTGCCAACCGGGCCTGATGGGCCATTCAACAGGACCATATTGGGGAAGTTGGGGACCGTAACCGCATAATAGGCGCGGGGCGTTTGGGACCAAAGTTCTTCAAGATCCATGCCGCCTTCGCCCGTGATTGTCATCGGCCGGACGAACTGGTCCGCCTTGAAGCCGGTGGCAAGCACAAGCACGTCCAGCTCCACAAGCGTGCCGTCCTTCAGTCGGACACCTTCCGGTTCGATCCGCTCGATCGCACCGGTCTCGATCTCGACATCGGGATGCTGGACTGCCTCATAATAATTGTTCGAAAAGATCAGGCGCTTGCAGGCCGCGCGATAATTGGGACGCAGTTTTTCCAGCAGCACCGGGTCCTTCACGCTCTCTTCCAGGTTCTGGATCAACATGGCTTCCAGATCGTCCAGCGCCGTCGATTCCGGTTTAAGGATTGCTTCCAGAAAGAGGTTGCGGAATTCTGCAGACCGGGGATTGTCCCGGATCATCTCGATCTTTGACGGATCTTCGCGAAAGGCGCGTTTGTCCTCCTCGGTATAGGCAACCCCGGGCCGGGACATGATGTATTGCGCGGTGCGCTGAAACTGGATGAGCTTTGATGCCCGCCCGGCGAGCGCGCCGACGATCTGAACGCCGGTTGAGCCGGTTCCGATTACGCCGATGCGCTTTCCGTCCAGTTGGACCGAATGGTCCCAGCGCGCGCTGTGGAAGCTGGGTCCGGCAAAGTCGTCCAGGCCTTCGATCTTTGGAAAGTTGGGATGATGGAGCACGCCAGTTGCCGCGACAAGGACTTGTCCGACATCTTCATGCCCGTCCTTTGTGCGTATATGCCATTGTCCGCCGCGCCATTCGCATGTGTCGATCTCGCTGTTGAAACGGATGTGGTTTTCAAGTCCGTAACGCTCGACCATGTCCTCAAAATATTCGCGGATCTCGGGGCCGGGAGCAAGGAACGAGCTCCATTCGGGATTGTAAGCAAAGGAATAGGTATAGGCATGGGCGGGAACGTCGCAGGCAAGGCCCGGATACGTGTTTTCTTTCCAGGTTCCGCCAACACCATCGTTCTTTTCATAGATCGTGAAGTCGTTTTCGCCGCGTTCCTTCAGCTTGATACCTGCAAGCAGGCCCGCCATGCCCGCACCGATGATGATGGTGCGCAGGCCGTTGCCTTCGCCGTTCGAACTTGAATTGCTCATCCCGTTATCTCCTCAGGCGATGGCTGCTGTGATCCGTTATTTCAGGCGGGTTCACTGACCTAAATCAAAATATAGACAATATGTCCATATCAGTGGGCCTGCGACGATGCATCCAGGTTTTCCGGATAGGGGCCCAGCAGCAGGAAAAGCAGCGCCGCTGCCAGGCAGATCGGGATCGCGGCAAGCAAGGCGGGCACATAAGACCCGGTCATGTCGTAAACGAGATTGAGAATAAGCGGACCGGCACCGCCCGCCAGCGATACGAAACCGCCAATAGTCCCGAACAGCGTCCCGAAATAGTTGAGGTCGAAATAGCGCGAGGTGATATAGGCCAGCAAGTCCAGCTCTGCCCCCAGCGCCAGGCCGAGAATCATCACGGCGGCCATGGCGGCCGGGACCGATTGCGGCAATTGCAAGAGGAGAATAATCGCTACAACCGGCATGCAAAGCATGATGGCGGCGAGGAATCGCGCCTGAACGTGGTCCAGCAAATAGCCGACTGCCAGCCTGCCAGCGATCGAAGTAAAGCCCAATGTGCCGGCAATGCTGGCGGCAGTGCCGCGAGAGATGCCATTGCTGGTCAGGATCGGCACAAGTGTAATTACAATCGATACGACGACAGTGGCAATGAATAGTCCGGCGAACGCGACCTGAAAGAATCGGCGGGACAATATCATTGTACGGAAAACGTAGCCAAAATCCCGGCTGATGCGGGCGGATCGTTCACTGCGGCTAATCCGGTCCCGGTCCTGCGGGCTTGTGAAGAAGAAGATGACCAGCGGGAAGACGATGAGGAACCAGAACAGCGCGATCATCGCAAATCCGATGCGCCAGCCGAACCGCTCGATCACCTCATAAGTCAGCAGCGGCATCGCGATCGAGGATAGTCCGCTTCCACAAAGGGTGCAGGCCAGGGCAAAGCCTCTGCCAGTGCTGAAAAACGCCGTTACGGCAGAAGTCCAGATCGCCGGCTGGAGCAGGATCGTAGAGAGTGCAAAGACGCCCCACAGCGCCCGCCAGACCCAGATGTTGTCATTGGTCAGGCCCAGCATGGCAAAGGCAATGGGAGCGGTGATGCTGGCTGCGATTCCGATTCGTCTTGGCCCAAACCGGTCGACCGCGATGCCGATCAGCGGCGCGCAAACCACGCCGACTACCGCGGTGAGGACATATCCCGACATGATCTCGGCGCGGGTCCAGCCGAATTCGGCCTCCAGGGGTTCGATGAAGAGGCTTGTTGTATACATGGCGATTGTCGCAAGACCCATCCCGGCACATGCCGCCGCCACGACCGACCAATGCGCACGCCATTCCGCTGCGGCACTCGCCGCGACCCTGCCAGACAACCTTTACTCCCCAGATCACGATCTTGTTCTTGAACCCGCCTTATCGCCGGGCAACGCAGTTGTCTTGCGAAGATGCACATCGGCGGTGCCATTTTCCATTTTTGCAAGCGTGGATGCTTGACCCTATAACCGCCCCGGTTATTGGCTTTGTTCAATTGCGGTTTACGTCAAATGCCGGGAGTTCATATTGACTAGCGACTCAAATCTTGGACATTTGGATGAAATGAACGGATTTAGGGCGAATATTCGTGATCCGTTGGCCCTCAGCATGACTGAACCGGGCCAGGAATTCGAAACTCAGACGGTTTCGGTTCGCGGCCGCCCTCATGCGGTCCTGAAAGGTCATTCGCGCAACCTTGCGGGGCTTTATCGTCAGGCCATGGAATTTCCCGACCGGATGATGGTCGTCGATGGCGACATCACGTTCACATATGCCGAAGGGCTCGCGCGCGCCGCCGCGCTCGCAAAGCACTTGCGTGAGGACATAGGCATTGAGACGGGAGACGTTGTCGCGGTTGTGATGACCAACCGGGCCGAACTGGTCCTGTCTGTTCTCTCGATCACATCGCTTGGCGGCATTGTGGCGATCATCAACAGCCGCGGCGTTGCTGAGGAAATGCTGCGCGCCATGGATCTGGTGGAATGCAAGGCGGCGATCCTTGATGCAGAACGGGACAATCTGATCTCGGCAGCCCGGCCCGATCCGGCCTGGTCGCGCACTGTTGTCGGTGCGCCCGAAAATGCCTTGCGCGATGACCGCGATGCCGGGTTCAAGGCTGTTTCGGCCCCGATCAATGGCGTGGAATTCGAGCCTCTGGATCTGCCGCCCGAAGCGGGCGGCATGATCCTGTTTACTTCAGGGACCACCGGCTTCCCAAAAGCTGCGCTGCTGAGTCAGGGCTCGATTGCCTATTCGATTTCTATGGCCTGTCTTATGGGCCGGGTTCACGACATCCGTTATGAGGAAGAAAGCGGTGTGACCTTGCCGCCCGATCAGCGCTGCATGTCCACTCCTGCGGTCATTCTCGCGCCAATGTTCCACCTTGGCGGAATTATGCCTTTGTATCGCGCCGTCAGCATTGGCACGACCATGCACATACCCGGAAAATGGAATCCGGAAGTGGCGCTCGACATGGTTGAGAACGTCGGGATGACCCGGTTGTCTTTCGTGCCCGCGATGGTCTTTGATATGTTCAAGTCTGAGCGCGCAACTCCGGAATTGCTCGGCCGGATCAACAACATGGCGAACGGCGCGGCTCCGCTCGATATGGAAATTGTAAGCCAGATCAAGGAGCGTATGCCCAATTGCCTGATTTCCAATACGTATGGCCAGACTGAAACATCAGGATGGAGCTGCGTGATCAGCGGCAATATTTACTTTGATCATCCCACGTCCTGCGGTTGGCCGGTTCCCACGGTCAACGTCCAGTTGCGGCGGGAGGATGGCAGTGAAGCTGCCATTGGCGAGCCGGGCGAATTGTGGGTCTCGTGCGCAGGCCTTATGGAAGGCTATTACAATAACCCCGAGGCGACGGACGAGGCGCTGCAGGATGGCTGGCTCGATTCCGGCGATATTGCCGTCGTCGATGAGAACGGCATTTACACCATTGTCGATCGCAAGAAGAACATGGTCATTTCGGGCGGTGAGAATATCTATTGCGCCGAAGTGGAGCGGGTCGTGCAAGGCCACGGCGCGGTGCATGAAGCGATTGCTTATGGCCTGCCGGACAGCCGGCTGGGCGAGATCGTGGCGGTAGAATGCTACGTGGACGAAAGTGCCGACGTGACAGGGGAAGATATCAAGGCCTTGTGCAAGGAGCATCTGGCGATCTTCAAAGTGCCGCGGCAAGTGCGTTTTCGCCACCAGCCCCTGCCACGCACGGCATCCGGCAAAGTCGATCGCGGAACTTTCCTGAAGCATGTGCGAGGTGACAAGCGCTGAATCCAGCGATTGTCCGGCGGGCCTTTGGCACCTGCCTATCGCGTGCTTGCTATGCCAATGCGTTTTGATGTTAAAGAACATGCAAGGGCCCATGAGCAAGAGTTAACGCAATTGCGCAGATGCCCGGCATCGCAGGTCTGAGTTGCAAGGCCGGACGCGGCGGGAAGGGACGCACCTTGAATTTTGACTATACAGACGATCAAAAGGCGCTGAAGGACGAAGCACGGCGTTTCCTTGCCGATGCTTCTCCGCTGACCGTGGCGCGCGGGGTCCTGGATAATCCGGAGCAGGGCTATGACAAGGAGCTGTGGGCCCGGATTGCGGAACAGGGCTGGTGCGGCGCTGCTATTCCCGAGGCATATGGCGGCCACGCATTTGGCTATGTAGAGCTTTGCGCACTGGCAGAGGAACTGGGCCGCGCCCTCGCGCCTGTTCCCTTCGCATCGAGCATTTATCAGTTTGCCGAATCGGTGCTTCATGCAGGTTCTGAAGAGCAGAAGAAGGCCATTCTCCCGGCGATAGCCAGCGGCACATCAATCGGAACGCTGGCGGTTACCGAAGGCCCCGGCGCGTTGAGCGTCAAACGCCTTGCCGTACGTTTCGAGAACGGAACGCTGACAGGCGAAAAGCTGCCGGTTGCCGATGGTATGGTGGCCGACAAGGCGGTTGTTCTGGCAGTAAGCAGCAATGGCCCGCGGCTCGTTCTTGTCGATCTGACGGGCAGCGGCGTAACCCGCGAGGCGGTCTCTACTCTCGATCCGACACGCGGCGCTGCAAGGATCAGCTTCGAAAATGCTCCGGCAGAGCAGCTGGGACGGGACGGTGACGGGTTTGAGCTATTGCAGCGCATCTATGATCGCGCGGCTGTGCTTTTGTCGTTCGAACAAGTTGGCGGGTCCGACCGGGCGCTGGAAATGGCGCGCGATTATGCGCTGGAACGCTATGCCTTTGGCCGTCCGATCGGCAGCTATCAGGCGATCAAGCACAAGCTTGCCGATGTTTTTATTCGCAATGAAGTTGCACGGGTCAGCGCCTATCTTGGCGCATGGGCGCTTTCCAGCGACGCTTCTGAACTGCCCGTCGCGGCGGCTTCAGCCCGGATTGCAGGATGCAGCGCCTTCTGGCTCGCGGCAAAGGAGAACATCCAGACGCATGGCGGTATCGGCTTTACCTGGGAAGGTGACTGCCACTTTTTCTATCGCCGATCACGGCATCTCGGTCTGGCGATTGGCCCGGCAAAGGAATGGAAACGCAAGCTGACGGACCGGCTTGAAGTGCAACGCGGCGCGGCCAGGGCTGAAGGGAAAGCGGCATGAATTTCGAAGACAGCCCCGAAGAGGCCGCATATCGCGCCAAAGTGCGCAGCTGGATAGCAGCGAGCAAGCCGGACCTGCAGGAATTGCCAGTTGACCAGCGGCTGGTCTGGACTGACGGTCACAAGAACGCGATGCGCCAGTGGCAGGCAACCAAGTCCGATGCCGGTTACGCTTGCATCACCTGGTCCAAGGAATCGGGCGGTGCTGGCGGGACGCAGATAGAGGACGTTATTTTCTCGCAGGAGGAAACGGCTGCGGGCATCCATGATCCCTATTACATCACCGGCCTCAAAATGCTGATTCCGGCAATTCGCAAGTTCAATGATGATCCCAAATCGCTTGCGCGCGTTCCCCCCGCCGTGCGCGGCGAGGAAATCTGGTGCCAGCTGTTCTCCGAACCTGCCAGCGGCTCGGATTCTGCCGGGCTGCGCACAATGGCTGTGCGCGATGGTGATGAATGGGCAATCAACGGGCAGAAGGTCTGGAACAGCGGCGCTGCCCATGCCGACTATGGCTTGCTGATCACTCGCACCGACCCAGACAAACCGAAGCACAAGGGCCTCACCGCCTTCTGGCTCAAAATGGATACACCGGGACTGGAAGTCCGCCCGATCAAGACCATGGGCGGCGATTCGGAGCTTAACGAGGTGTTCTTCGATGATGTCCGCATTCCCGACGACCAACGGGTTGGCGAAGTTGACGACGGCTGGAGCGTGGTGATTACCACGCTGATGAATGAGCGTGCCGCAATCGGTCAGAGCGCCGGCCTGACATGGTCAGACATGATGGACCTGGGCGCGTCTGTCCCTACCGATGATGGCACTGTGATGGACGATCCCGCGTTCCGCGATTTCATCGCCGACTTGTATGTTGATGCTGAAGCGCGGCGTCTTATCGGATTTCGCATTCTGACGGCGATCTCGCGCGGTGAACCGCCGGGGCCGGAAGGTTCCGCTGGCAAGTTGATCTGGAGCGGGCTGACGCAGGGTTTGGGCAGCGAGGCGGTCGACTTGCTGGGACATTACGGCATCGTGCAGGATTCTGAACTGTCGCCGCGCGGGGGCGCTTTCCAGCAACGCTTCCTGTGGTCTGCTGGTCTGCGCATCGGTGGCGGTACGGATGAAATCCAGAAGAACGTGATTGCCGAACGCGTGCTTGGCCTGCCCGGTGATGTGCGCGTCGATAAAGGCGTGCCTTTCCGCGAAATCCCTTCGGGCCGCTGATCGCGATTTCAATTGTGATCTCGGCGCAGGTCAAGCGGCCTATGCCAAGATTGAGTATGTCCAGATGGAGTGTGTAGTGACCGGGACGAGAACAGCATTGGAGCGCGGATATTCCGACCTTCCGGTTCCTTTTGGGTGGTTCGCCGTCGCACTCGCGAAAGACGTTGCGAATGGTGAAGTCGTGACCATGAATTATTTCGGGACAGAGTTTGTTGTCTGGCGTGGTGGGGATGGCGAGGTTCGCGCGGTCGATCCGTTTTGTCCTCACCTTGGCGCGCATCTTGGCGTCAACAGCGATGTTGTGGGTAACGACTTGCGCTGCCCTTATCACCACTGGTCATTCAACGGCGACGGCGGCGTCACCAGGATTCCTTATACCGAAGTCATTGCACCGAGCATGAAGCAGTCCTGCTTGCCGACCTGGCCGATAGAGGAAGTCGATGGCGTCGTCTGGGTTTGGTACCATCCGAACAAAGCTGCTCCGAAGTGGGAAGTTGCCCGGATTCCGGATTGCCCCGATGGCGATTGGGTGCTGGCCATGACGCGTGACTGGATCGTCAATATCCATTGCCGCGAAATTCCCGAGAATGGTCAGGACTATGCGCACTTCGGTGCCGTGCACGGCGTGCCTTTTGCGCCCAAAGGAGAGATGAAAGTCGAGGGCTGGACGCGCTCGAACAAGGTCGTGGCGGAAATGAAGACGCCTAAAGGCCTGATGACTGGAAAGATTGAAACGATTGCCACTGGTCCCGGCCAGTCGATTATCGAGTATATCGACGTGACACATGTGGTGCAGGCGCAGCAGGTTACGCCGATCGATTCCAGCACGACGCATATTCGCTGGCAGATGTATCATATCCCCGGTCTGACCGAAGGCAGGTTGCGGGTCACGCAGGCGCGGATGCGCGACCTGGAAAAGCAGATCACGCAGGACATCCCGATCTGGAACAACAAGAAGCTCGAGGCCCGTCCACTTCTGGTCAAGGGCGATGGCCCGATCCTCGCTTACCGCGAGAACTACCAGAAGTTCTTCGATTTCGAGGAAGGCCCGGAACCGAAAGCCGGCGTTGCCTGACGGGACTTAAGGCTCCTCAGTTCGGAATGGGCGCGCGCTTTTCCAATCCGCTGCGCAGCACCCAGCGCAGCCCCATTGCAGAGATTTATTCTGTTTTCGCGATGGCCTCGGCTTGTTTGCGCAGTATGTCTTTTCGCACTTTGCCGGAGGGTACGCGGGGCAGGTCTTCGACGAAGACCAGATGTTCAGGGAATTTCTGCTTCGCCAGGCCAGCTTCGGTCAGGAAGCGCTGGATCTCGGGCAGATCGGTGGCTTTTCCCTCTCTCGGGATGATGAAGGCGCAGCCCATTTCCCCGGTTACCGGGCTGGGCATAGAGACAATCGCGACCTCGGCGATAGCGGGGTGGCCGAACAGCACGTCTTCCACTTCCTTGGGGCTGATATTCTCACCGGAACGGATGATGATGTCTTTCTTGCGTCCGGTGATGACCAGGTAATCGGTGAAGACCTGCCGCCCGAGGTCGCCCATGCGGAAGAAGCCGTCCTCCAGGAAACTCGTCTCATTATCGGCATCGTGGATATATCCGGCGAACAGCCCCGGCCCGCGCATCAGAATCTCGCCCTCGTCGCCTTCGGTCACCGGCTCATCGGTAACCGCGTCGACGATCCGCATTTCCACGGGATAGACGATCTTGCCGTCCGTCTCCGCGCCATATTTGGCCTCGGAGCGATGCTTGATGCCTAATGTGGCCGTAATCATCTCCGTCGAGCCATAGGCCCGGTAGAACAGTGCGCCGGGGAACATATCGCTGGCCCGTCTGATCAGCTCGGGCGAAACCGTGGTTCCGCCGCAGAAGAACAAGCGCAGGCTCTTGAGCTTTTCCGGTGTTGTCTCTGCGACGTCGAGCATTTGCTGAAGGAACGGCGTTGCGCCGCCGGTGACGGTGCAGCCATTGCGCTCAATGCAATCGATCCCTTCGGCGGGGGACCAGACATCCATCAACACGCTTGCACTACCGGCAATCCACGGCATGTCGAAGGCCCAGATGGCCCCGGTAATATGGGTAACGGGCGAAGGCATGAAGACGACGTCCCGATCCGTCATCAGATATTCTTCGGCCATGGCGCAGACACGGTGGCCATAGGAAAGATGCGTGTGGAGCACGCCCTTGGGTTTGCCCGTGGTGCCCGAGGTGTACATGGCAATGAGGACTGCGGCCGGATCGACCTTTGGCAAGGCGGCCTCGTCGACAGGATCGCCCGATATCACGTCTTGCCACGTCAGTTCGCCATCGCCGCGAACGACCACGATGTCCTTCAGCGCGGGCAGTTTTGCGCGAAGCCCTTCCAGCATTGCACTGTGATCGGTGCGGCGGAACGTGCCGGGAATGAAAATCAGCTTCGCTCCGCAATCTCCAAGGATATACTCCAGTTCGGATTCGCGGTAAATCGGCGGAATTGGGTTGATGACCAGTCCGGTCATGCGCGCCGCCAGCGCGATTACCGGGGTTTCGGTCCAGTTGGGAAGCTGGAAGGAGATGACATCGCCGGGTTTCAGTCCGCGTGAGAGGAAGAAGGCAGCCAGCCGCAGTGACTGCTCCCATACCTCGCCGCGCGTTACCGTGGTGTCGCCTTCAATCTGGTAGGTCCGTTCCGGCGCTTCGGCAACACGCTTGCGGGCATGATCGACCAGTGTCTCGTTGACCCACAGTCCTTCGGAAAACCAACGCTGGGCCAGTTCCTCACACCAACGAATCCTGAAGCCGCTGGGGCCAGTTTTTGTGATCCACTCCATGCCGATTCTCCCAGATTGGTCGAGCGTCGCCCAGCTCGGCTGTGCGAGCTTATCGTGATCGAGGCAGTTTCAATACGTGGTCTGCGGTGATCTCGCGCTGGATTTCATTGGTTCCACCCGCGATCGAGAAGACCCAGCTCCAAAGGTAATCATGCGTCCAGGGGTTGGACGCACGGTCACCGTCAAATTCCATGAAACCCCAGCCGAGCATATCGCCGACGAGCTGGCTGAGCGCCTTGTGCGTTGTGGTGACCATCAGCTTCATCATTGACCCCTTCGGGCCGGGTATTCCGGTCCGGTCGGTCTCGGCAATATCGGCCAGAGTCATGGCGCGGATCGCCATTGTATCTGCCTTGATCGAGCCGAGGCGGCGTGCGATTTCGTCATCCTCGATTGCCAGGCGTCCATCTGCAAGGCGCAGCTCGCCGGCCAGTTCGATAGCCCGGCCGACTTTCTCAAGCAGCTCCAGCTGGTCGGCGATGAAGCCCAGGCCGCGTTCGAAGGAAAGCGTGGCCATCGCGGTAGACCAGCCTTTGTTCACCTCGCCTACGACATTGGCGAGCGGGACGCGCACGTCATCGAAGAACACCGTGTTGACGTGATCGTCCATCAGCATGGTTCGGATCGGCTTGATGTCGATGCCCGGCGTTTTCATGTCGCAGATCATCCAGGTCAGACCCTTGTGGCGTTCTGAAGCCGGATCGGTACGAACCAGCAATTCCATGAAATCCGCGTGCATGGCGTCGGTGGTCCACGTCTTTGCGCCATTTACGACAATGTGATCGCCGTCCACCGTGCCCTTGGTTTTCAGCGCTGCCAGATCCGACCCCGCATTGGGTTCGGAAAAGCCCTGGCACCACAGCGCCTCGCCCGAAAGGATGCGCGGCAGGTGGAAGGTCTTCTGGTCTTTGGTGCCGCGTGCCATGAGCGTGGGGCCGGCATGCATCAGCGCGACATAAGTGGTGCTGACATGCTGCGCAGGCGCATGGGCGCGGGAAAGTTCTTCATACCAGATGACCTGCTGAAGGCCGGAAAGCCCATGTCCGCCATATTCCTTGGGCCAGGCGACGCCGGCCCAGCCATGGTCGTGCAGCTTCTTTTGCCAGTCGCGGTCGAATTGCGAGGCGGCCTTGCCACTGGCAGGGCGACGCTCCTGCGGGATATTGGCCTGCAACCACTGACGTGCGCGGGCCCGGAATTCACGGTCCTGATCGGAATACCGCAGGTCCATATCAGTCCTCCAGCTTTGCGTGGAGAAGGCGCGACAAGAGATATTGCCGAGAGCCGAACAGGCGCGAAAGCAATGCTGCATGCTTCATCAGCAAATGCGCGTCGTGTTCGTCGGTAACGCCGATGCCGCCATGGAGCTGGATGTTACTGTCCGTCGCTTTCAGCGCGGCCTCATTGGCAAGGTGCTTGGCGGCATCGACATGGGCTTCCATATCGCCGCGATCCTCCTTCATCGCCGTTGCCGCATACCAAAGCTCGGCGCGCGCCGCCTCGGTCATAACTGCCATATCGGCGCAAGTATGGCGGACCGCTTGCCACGAGCCGATGGCCTTGCCGAAGGTTTCGCGCACTTTGGCATATTCGACAATGAGGTCCAACGCCGCTTCGGCAAGACCGACCTGCATTGCCGCACTGCCGATCTGGCCCAACCGCCAGATATGCGCGCCGTCCTGACTTTCTGCCGGTGCAGGCAAATTCTCGACGAGCGCAAGCGAATTGGCCGGGTCAAGCGCAGGCCGTGCTTCGATATTGGCTTGCGCCATTTCATGCAGGCTGGCGCTCTGGGGTGTTACCAGCAGTCCGTGAGTGGCCGAGGCCGATCCGATGAGGCGGTGGCGATTGCCCTCGGGGACCAGAACAGCCGCGCTTGCCGTTCCGGAAACCAGCGCGTCCCGGACATCGGCGGATTTGCAAACCATTGCGGCCAATGCTTGCGCCAGAATATCGACAGGCCCGCACTGGCGGCCGATTTCCCGGAAAAACAGGGCATGTTCCACCGCCGTCAACCCGCTGCCGCCTTTGTCTTCGGGCAAGGCGAGGGCGAACCAGCCCATCTCGGCCAGCTGCGATCGAACGGCGCCGTTCATATCGGCATTGCCCGCTGTGTGGAGCCTATTGATTGGCAAAGCGCTGGCGATGAACTCCGCCGCTGCATTTGCGATTTCCAGCTCGTCTCCTTCCGGCACGAGATACATCGGAAATTTTCCTTCAGGCCTTACGTTTTGCGTTACAATGAATCGCGCGACGTTCATTCTTCGCTCGCAGTCTCCCTACGCGAGGCGCGTGATATTGCAACAGTTGAGCATCATTCTCATGGCGGCAGCCCTGGCTTTTGCGTTCAGCCTTTGAACGGCGTTTCCGGCACTCCGGCAAAGCCGACGTCGACTGCGTAAACCGGCCCATTGGGAGCAGTCGGCTCTTTGAACGCAGGCAAGTCCAGCTGGCACGATGTGATGTAGAGAGTCCGCAAGTCCGGTCCGCCAAAGGCTGGCTTGGTCGGGTTGGTGAAGGGCAATTCCACGATCCTCTCAAGCGTGCCGTCGGGCAAGTAACGGCGCAGGCGCCCCGCCGCGACATTGGCGAGCCAGTAGCCGCCTTCTTCGTCCACGGTGGCGCCATCGGGATAACCCTCGCCTTCCTCCAACTTCAGGAACTGCCTGCAATTGGACAGTTCACCTGTTGCCGGATCCAGATCGTGCACATTGATGCTTCGCGCCGGTGCATCGGCCATGTAGACGCGCGTCCCATCGGGGCTGAAGGCCAGGCCATTGGCAATTGCAATGCCCTTGATAACAGGCGTCAGCGTGTCGCCGTCCAGCCTGTACCAGTTTGCCTTTCTTGAAGCGCGGTCATGGCCAAAGTCATGATCGTAGGCACCGATCCAGAACCGGCCCTGACGGTCGCAATGGCATTCATGTAGCTTCACTTGCGGGGGGAGGCCTGACTTTACGCGCAAGGTAAGCGCGCCAATCTCCGTGTCGAAATCATAGATACCGTCAGCCAGCGCGACGAGCAGTCCACCGCCCTGTTTGTGCACGAAGCCGCCAACCCGGTCTGGAAAGTCCCACTTGCGGTGTTCATTGCTCGACGGAGACCAGCGGTGGATTTCCGGTGGGTTCTCGCAATTGACCCACCACAAGGCCTGGTCCTGTGCGGACCAGATCGGCGTTTCACCAAGGTAGTTTCCGGCATCATAGGCGACGGTCACGTCATTGCTCATTGCATCGGTCCTTCCAACATTGCGCCGATATGCGAAATCAGCCGTTCGAGCGGAATTTCACCGTCGCCCGGCGCTCTGTGGCTTTGACGTTCGCTTGCCGATTGAACACCGGGCTTATCAATAGCGCCGTCAGGGCAGACCGAGGATTGGATGGCCATCAAGCGCCGCCCAGTGCGCAGTGCCGGACGCAATTTCGGCCTGATGCACATCGATTGCGCTGTGAAATGTAGAGAGCAGCGCCTCGGCATCAAGAGAGGATGGCTCGGTCTGCCAGGCGAGCCTGAAATCCAGGCTCATGGAAAATTCGGGCACCGACCGAAAGATCAGCTGCCCTTCCGGCACGATCAGCATGGTCGAGGCGGGCATGAGGCAAATTCCTGCGCCCGCGATGACGAGATCAAGTTGCTCGGCGGTATCGTTCACAAGATGGCCTATCACCGGCTCGATCCCATGGCGCTTGAGCTGCTGCGTCAGCGGATTGATGCCATCGCCCAGATCACGCCGCGACAGCCAGACAAGCTTTTCTCCGGCCAGCTGCGTCAATTCGAGAGGGCCAGCGGTAGCGAGGCGATGCGAAGGGTATGCCGCCAGGACATAGCGTTCCGAATGGATGAGCCTTTGCCCGACTCGTGAAGTGGCCGGGTTCTGCTCGTAGAGCAGCGCAATATCGTAGTTCCCGCTGCGAAGGCCGCTCACCAGTTGGGCCGAAGATTCCAGCGCGAAGGCGATTCCGGTGTGGGGATTTCTGCGGGTATAATGAGAAAGCACGTCCCGAACGAAGCCGTACTTGCGCGATGTGGATTGGGCGAATCCGAGCCTTATATTGCGATCCTGTTCCAGCCCGAGTCTGCGCGCCCTCTGCATGGATTCGCTCAAGTCGTCGAGCATCGCGATCGCGTCGCGATAGAGCGCAAGACCCGCAGGAGTCGCCGTCACGCCGCGTGCTCCGCGCACCAGAAGTTCGCAGCCAAGCTCTGCCTCAAGGTCCCTGACGCGCCGGGAAAGAGCGGGTTGTGCAACATTGAGTCGCTGCGCGGCCCCCTGGAGTGAGCCTTCCTCCACAGAGGCCGTGAAGTAGCGAAGATGTTTGAGTTCCATGTTCTACATATGCCGGTCCAGCATACACAACGCAAACCAATCAGCATTTGCGCATCGGCGGGTTCACTGTCATTCCGGGATTGAAATCAATAACGCGCCTTTTGAGCGTGATAATGTTGTCGGAGAATCTAGGATGGCCAGTCTCGCAACCGCTTATAAGGTCTCGCCGCTTGCCGAGGGTGCGCCCTTTGGCGCCAGGGTTTCGGGACTGACGCTCAAGCATCTCGAAGACGAAGCGATCCGCAAGCAGCTTTTCGATCTGTGGATCGACAAGGGCGTCATTCTTTTTCGCGATGGCGAGTCGTCACCCGAAATGCAGATTGAGCTCAGCAGCTGTTTCGGCACTCCCGAAAAGCATCCCCTTCCCGAGAGTCGGCTTGAGGGAAACGAAACCCTGACCCGGATCAAGTATTATCCCGAGGACGGCTCGATTTTCGACGTGAATGGCGAAATGCGCGGCGGTTACCTGCCTTGGCACAGCGATCTGGTATATAACCCGGCCATCAATCATGGCGGCATTCTGCGGCCCGTGATTCTGCCAAAGAAATATGGCGAGACGGGCTATCTGTGCCAGATCGCCGCTTATGACCGTCTGCCACAGCGTCTGCGCGAAAAGATCGAGGGGCTGCACGCGGTTTATGAACTCCGGATCAAAATGTGCAGCTTTGACTTCATTGGCGTCGAAAACATGACGATGACGCAGATGTCAAAATCGGGCGAGTCCATTGATCGGCGCCGATTCCAACTCCCGCGCGTTATTCACCCGATGGTCTATACGCAGGAGGGGACAGGCCGGAAGGTCCTCAACGTCTCGCCCACATTCGCGCTCGGCATCTATGAAGATGGGACGCTGGAGGGCGATGCGCTGTTCCAGGAAATCTGCGATTACTGCATGGATCCGGATCTGGCCTATTTCCACAAGTGGGAAATGGACGACATGGTCCTGTGGGACAATTGGCGTGTCCTGCATT
>JAHRVR010000142.1 GCA_019090585.1 Sphingomonadaceae bacterium | reverse complement strand
TTCGCTTGTAACCCCACTCGAAAAGCAATCGCTGGCGCAAGGCTTCGGGAAGCGTGTCCCAATCGGGAGCGACTCCAGCGGTGAAACCCACGGCGATGCGTGTGGTATTGCCTCGCTTCAGCAAGCGGACCTGCCCGCCTCCATCGGCGTAAAGGTTGAGCTCGTAGGCGTCCGGCGCAAGCGGAGCGCGTGTTCCATCCTGGGCAACGGCGTCCACGGACGAGATAGTCTGGACCGGCATTGTCGAAAGGCATAACCAGCCGCTTCGGGCGGCGAGTACTTCCTCGCATGTTGCTTCGATCGGCATGAGGCCGGTGAAAGCTTCACACATATCCAGGGCCGCACGAAGCAAGACGCTGAGCAATGCATCGTCGTACGTCGTGGAGATTCCAAGCCATTGCTTGAGTTCGGCCAGGGCCGAGGCCGGCAGTACTGCCGGCGTGACGATTGCCCGCTTCATTGCGGCCTCCATTTATAAGAGTTTCAAAGCTAGGGACGCCCGCGCCGACAGGGGAAAGGGCAGCGGCGCGGGCGCAGGACCGGTCAGGGGAGAGGGAGCTGACCGGGTCTCGGACCTGCTGCCTCAGGCCGAGATCTGGAGCAGTTTGATCGCATCGCTATCGAGCACCTGGCCGCCGATCCGCTTCGTGGCGTAGAAGTGGACGAAAGGCTTGTTGGTGAACGGATCGCGCAGGATCGAAGTGGCGCTGCGTTCCGCGATCAGGTAGCCGGCGCGGAAATTGCCGAAGCCGATGGGGAATGCATCTGCGGCAATGTCGGGCATGTCCTCAGCTTCGACCACCGGGTAACCGAGCAGGCGATTGGGCTGGCCTTCCATCAGGCCGGGCTGCCACAGGAAAGAGCCGTCAGCGGCTTTGAGCTTGCGCACTTCGGCCAGGGTTGCCGAATTCATTACCCAGCTCGCGCCCTGACGGTGCCCGGCCTTGAGCGAGTGAACAAGGTCGATCAGCTTGAGCTCGGGTGACGTGTCAAAGCCCAGTGCATCGCCGGAGACGAGATGCTGGAGCGAACCAAATGCGCGGATGGAATCGTTTTCGTCCGTAGTCGGCGCGGTCAGAAAACCTTCAGGCTGATTGGACCCGCTGCCACCCACGAAAGCTGCGCCCTCGGCGCGGGCGAATTCCATCGCGATTTCATCGGCCAGCCACGTTTCGAGGTCAAAAGCGGCATCGTCGAGCATGGATTGGCTCGCCGCCGGATTGGCGTAGAGCTCACCCGATGGTGGCGCGATCTCAACGAAATTTGGTGTATCGGTCTCGGACCGCGCCGCGGTTTCGCTGACCCAGCCCGAACTGGTGCCGCCGGTGGTGATCAGCTTGCGATATCCCGCAGTGCCGGTCTGGACGATCTGGGCGATCGAGCGGATCGGGCTGATGTTCCTGAGGCGGGCAGAAATCATCGCATCGATCTCGCGCGGGACAGCATAGCCGCCATCAGCCGGAACAGCACCGGAGACGGACTTCATTTCGGTTTCGCGGCCATGGCGCAGATAGCCATCGACAAAGCCTTTCAGTTCCGGGCTCTGCGGCATGGTTGAGGTGCCTTCGAGGATTGGGCGGGCGGCGGCGCGGCTGACACGATCAAGCCGGGCCTTTACGTCATCGACGTCAGTGCGCAGTGTATCGATGGCCTCGTCGGCGGCATCCTGCCGCGAGACGAGATCAAATGAGGCGTCCAGCGCCTCAACCGGTTGGGTCATTTCCATGGGGCATTTACCTTTCATAAATAGGCCGCCCCATGGGACGGGACGGCCGGACAAAAGTGATTGATGGTCTATTCAGCGCAGCAGGTGCACGCGCGCGCCGTGCTGCATCGGGTGGGTGACGAGGCTCACTTCGAAAAGCTCCACGTCGTAAAGCTCGCGGCCCTCGTCAGTCGTGCGGCTGCCAAGGGTGCGGTAGCCGAAGCTGAGGCCGGTCACTTTTCCGGCCTGCAGTGCTAATCCGGCAGCGCCATCGGGATTATCGACTGATGCGATGACGCGCAGGCCGCGATCATCCTCACCAATGCGCTCAACCCAGCCAATTTGCAGATCGGGCCGATGCTGCCAGAAAAGGGGAATAGGATCGCGCCGCCCGGACAGTGTCCGGGCAAACGCGCCCTTGCGGATCGTGTCGCGGCCAGCATCGCGTTTGCCGAACAGGGCGGCATAACCGGCAAAGCGCACGCTCATCGCAGCAGCTCGGTAAGGCCGAGCCGAACAGCGAGGCCAAGCAGCAGCAGCGCCAGCGCCCCGCGCAGGATCCAGGTCACGACGGCGCGCTGGGCGCTTGCCTTGGCGACGCGCCAGGCCTTGAGCAATTCGCGCAGCTCGGAAAGGTCTTCGGCAGCACTAAGATCGTCCAGGCCAACATGTTCTAGCATGCGCTGGGCGCCCAGCTCGCTCGCCTCTTCGACGATGGCGCGCAAGGTGACAAGATCGCCGCCGTCACTGGCCGACTGGGCGACGAGCCGGGCTAGCATATCTTCATTGTTCATTGTTCATT
>JAHRVR010000141.1 GCA_019090585.1 Sphingomonadaceae bacterium | reverse complement strand
GTATAATCGTCGCGGACCCGGGTCGAGCGGATCTGGGTCAGCGAAATACAGCTGCGTGCCTCCCCGATAACTTCAGCGGCAGGCGATACGGGCGGACGTTCAGCTGGGCGCTCATAGCTGCAGGCAGAAAGGGCCAGAGCGGGGAGCGCGGCGAAAAGTGCAATGCGGGCATTCATGACAGCTTCCTTCAAGGTTGTGCTTTTCTGCGCCCACCGGTTCGACCGGCAGGCTTTGCCCCCTTCTCCATTATCTTGGACTTAAAGCTGCAAAGGTCAAGGACCGGGCAGCGCCAGCATTCGGGCGTGCGCGCCTTGCAGATATATCGGCCATGCAGGATCAGCCAGTGATGCGCGCCCACTCTGAAGGGCCCTGGAACCTTCTTTTCCAGCCCTTTCTCAACTGCCAGCGGGGTCTTTCCCTTCGCCAGGCCGGTCCGGTTGCCGACTCGGAAAATGTGCGTGTCGACCGCGAAGGTCTCTGCCCCGAAGGCGCAGTTCATAACGACATTTGCAGTCTTGCGGCCGACGCCGGGCAGCTCGACCAGCATATCCCGATCCGCCGGAACCTCTCCGCCATGATCGCGCACCAGTATTTCGGACAGGCCGATGACGTTCTTCGCCTTGGAATTGAACAGGCCGATTGATTTGATGTGCTCTTTCAGCCCTTCCTCGCCCAGTTCTATCATATTTTGCGGTGTTTTTACCGCGGTGAACAGCTTGCGTGTTGCCTTGTTAACGCCAACGTCGGTCGCCTGCGCGGAGAGCACAACGGCGACGAGCAACTGGTAATGATTGCCGAATTCCAGCTCTGTTTCCGGTGTGGGATTGGCTTCGGCCAGGCGGCGGAAAAATTCGAAGATATCGACTTTTTTCATGCCATCAGACCTGCGGTCCATTGCCTTGCACTGCTGCGGCATCCCTGCGGCGCTGCATCGCTTCGCTGAAGGCTGACGCCATGATGCCGGTTGGCATGGCAACAAGGCCGATACCGCCCAGAGCGACGATGGAGGCAAGGAACTTGCCCACCGGTGTGATCGGCGAGACATCACCATAACCCACCGTCGTCAGGGTAATGATCGCCCACCACAGCGCGCGCGGGATCGATCCAAAGGCGCCGGGCTGGACGTCGCGTTCAGCCCAGTAGAGCGCGGTCGCCCCAAACAAGAGCAGCATGAGAGCCAGCGCCATGGTCACGAACAGCTCATAACGGCGCTCCGCCAGCGCCCGGCCAAGCTCCTGCAAGGCGCGGGAGAAGCGCCCGAACTTGGCCAGCGCGGCCAGCCGCAAAAGCCGGACCAGCCGGAGCATTGCGGCATCGCTTACGAAGAAAGGCGAAAGCGTTGCCAGCACCACAAACAGATCAAGCAGCGCCATCGGCGAGGCCATGAAGCGTAGCCGCCTTGCCAGGACAGAGTGTTCACCCGCTTCTTCGGCAATGGCCCAGACTCGCGCGACATATTCCACCGTGAAGATCACCCCGAATGCGAATTCGACGAGTATGAAAGTTGTGCGGTGAACGGTGCGGAACGCGGCTTCGGTGCTCAGGATCGTCAAGGTCACAGCCGCGATGATGACGATGACCATGATGCGGTTGGCGCCGCTCAGCCGTTCGCTTGCGTCCGAACGCGCGAAGAACTGGCGGTAAGTTTTCTCCCGCAGGGTCAAAGATCAAGCACTTGGGGCATTGTGTAACGCCCGGGTTCCTGCCCGACGAGCCAGAGCGCGGCGCGCACCGCGCCTTTGGCAAAGATCGCGCGGTTTTCTGCAGTGTGAGAGAGGCACAGCCGCTCATTGTCGGAAAGGAAGTGTATGGCGTGGTCGCCCGCCACCGTGCCGCCACGTAAAGAGGCAAAACCGATCGCGCCTTGCCCGCGCTTGCCGGTGATACCATCGCGCCCGCGTTCACTTTCATCGGCAAGGTTGATCCCGCGACCCTTCGCGGCTGCTTCGCCCAGGAGCAGAGCGGTGCCGGACGGCGCATCGACTTTCATGCGGTGGTGCGTCTCAACCACTTCGATGTCCCAGTCCTCGCCAAGCCGCGAGGCTGCTTCGCGCACGAGATGGGCAAGCAAGGTGACGCCAAGCGAGGTGTTTCCGGTTTGCAGGACGGGGATCGATTTGGCGGCATTGTCGCACAGGAAGTGGTGCCGCTCTTCGAGCCCGGTGGTCCCGATCACGATCGGCACGCCTGTCGCCATCGCGGCGTCGAGATTGGCCTCCAGCGCGGCGGGGGAAGAAAAATCCACCAGCACATCGCATGTATTGGCCAGCGCCGCCGGTGCCTCGCCCTGGTCGATTCCCCCGGCATGCTCCTCGCCCGCGTCGGCAATGGCGGTGACAATTGCATGCCCCATGCGACCCTTGCTGCCGATAATTCCGATGCGCGTCATTGAAAGTTCCCTTCTGGACGTGCTTCATGGCCGGGATGAAGGACATCCGCAACATCGTGATTTTGACAGGCGCCGGAGTCAGCGCAGAAAGCGGGATCGATACATTCCGCACCGCCGGCGGTCTGTGGGAACGATACGACCCCGAAGAGGTCGCTACGGCGCAGGCCTTCGCCCGCGATCCGGGCAAGTTGCTGCGCTTTTACGATATGCGGCGTGGCTCGCTCGACGATAAGCAGCCGAATGCGGCGCACAAGGCCCTCGGGAAGCTTGATGCTGAATGGCAAGGGGAATTCCTCATCGTCACGCAGAACGTCGATAATCTGCACGAGCTGGGCGGGGCGCAGCGTGTCCTGCACATGCACGGCGAGCACAACAGCGCGCTTTGCACTTCGTGCGAATCGCGGACCCTTTGGCGCGGTTCGCTGGCCGACAGGCCGCCGTGCCCCTCATGCGGAGACCGGGCGCTGCGGCCCGATGTCGTCCTGTTCGGCGAGATGCCCTACCACATGGACCGGATCCATGCCGCGCTGCGCGGGGCGGACTTGTTCGTCTCAATCGGAACATCCGGCGCGGTCTATCCCGCTGCCGGTTTCGTGCGCGATGCGCGTGAGCTTGGGGCAAAGACGCTTGAGCTCAACCTTGATCCCTCGGACGGCTCGCATTGGTTCGGCGATGCACGTCATGGCCCGGCAACCGAAGTGGTGCCGCACTGGGTGGAAGAAATGCTGGGAGAGTGAGGGCCGGTGCGGCAAAGTCAGGACGGTTGTCCATGGGTGCACTCGAACACGAATTGCCCGGAAACTACTTTGCGCACCCCTTGCAGTCCGGATCCCTGGCGATTGTCAGAGAGCGCAGGGAGGGGCCGAGCCCGTCAAACAGATGCAACTGGCCCCATTGCGGATCGCCAAGTGCCGCCTTGCCGGAAACGAGCACGCGAATCGCCTGCATCGCGGCGAAGCAGCCGATCATTCCGGCCATCGCGCCCAACACGCCATCGGCAGCGCAAGTGTCGCAATCGTCGGTATCGAAAGCATCGCCTACAAAACAGCGATAACAGGGCTGATCGGGTAAATGCCCCGCAAAATTAGCAACTTGTCCCTGAAACCGGCCAATCGCCGCGCTGCAAAGAGGGATGTTCAAATCCACGCAGGCGTCCGATACGGCAAGCCGAGTCGCGAAGTTGTCACATCCGTCCAGTACGAGGTCAGCACCTTCAAGGACCGGGGTAATGTTGTTTGTCCCAATCCTCTCGACAACAGCTTTGGTCTGAAGCTGCGGATCGAAGCGCCGGACCCAGTCGGCGGCCAGTTCCGCCTTGGGTTTGCCGATATGGCCGGGTGTGAAGATCGTCTGGCGTTGAAGATTGCTCTGTTCAACCACGTCGCTGTCTATCAGTGTGAGCTGGCCGATACCGGCGGCCGCCAGATATTGCAGCGCCGGGCAGCCTATGCCCCCGCAGCCGATGAGAACGACATGGGACTGTGCAAGGGCAACTTGTCCCGCGCCGCCCAGTTCAGGCAGCACGATATGACGGGCGAAACGGTCAAGGCGATCGGGTGGAAGAGCCATACTCGCCACATAGCGTCTGTGTGCAAAAGCCCAAACCAGTCTTTTTGAATGGCTGGCCCGTCAAACCGCGCTGCCATCCCGGCCCGATCGTCTTCTCGCGTCTGTCAGCTTTCCAGCTGGCGAAGCAACGAACGGACATCGCCGTCCATATCGGAGTCGCGAGTGCGCAATTCCTCGATCAGGCGCACTGCATGGATCACCGTTGAATGGTCACGCCCACCAAACTTACGCCCGATTTCGGGATAGCTGCGCGGGGTAAGAACCTTGGACAGATACATCGCAACCTGACGCGGGCGAACCACCGCGCGTGCACGCCGTTTTGAGCTCATCTCGGTGCGGTCCACCCGGTAAAACTGGCAGACGGTGCGCTGGATCTCGTCAATCGTTATGCGCCTGCGATTGGCCGAAAGGATATCGGTCAGCTGTTCTTCGGCGAGCTGGAGCGACACGATTTGTCCGGTAAGCTGGGCATAAGCGATCAGTTTGTTGAGGCCGCCCACCAATTCACGCACATTACGATTGATCGTCCGTGCCAGAAATTCGATCACATCGGCCGGAACATTGGCAGGCGTAAAGCGCTGAAGCCGGTGCTCAAGGATCAATCGGCGCAGTTCGATATCGGCTGGCTGAATGTCAGCGACAAGCCCCATCGACAAGCGCGAGAGCAGCCTCTGGTCCACACCATCGAGAGCTTGCGGTGCCCGGTCGGCTGCAAAAACCAGCCGCTTGCCTTCAGCCAGCAGAGCATCAATCGTGTAGAGCAATTCTTCCTGCGCGCTGGCCTTGCCTATGATGAACTGAATGTCATCGACCATCAGCAGGTCGAAGCCGCGCAGCCGCGATTTGAATTCGATCATCTGGTTCTGGCGCAGCGCCTGAACGAACTCGACCATGAAACGTTCGGCCGAGCAGTAAAAGATGCGCGCACGCGGATGATTGGTGAGATAGGCATGGCCGATCGCATGCAGCAGGTGAGTCTTGCCCTGGCCGGTCGCCGCCTTGAGATAGAGTGGCGAGAACTGCGGCACTTCTACAGCGGCAACGCGCTGTGCGGCGTTGCAGCCAAGCACGTTGCCGGCGCCGGTCACGAAAGTGGTGAAGGTAAGCGATGGGTCAAGGCCGATCGTGCCCTGGCCAAGACCGCCATATTCGCTGCCGCCCATTGTCACCGCGCCGGATCCGGCGGAGAAATGCAACGAATCATTGGCAGCATGGCCCGGATTGCCGCTCGCACCGAGGCGCAGTTCCGGCATTTGCCGGCGTCCTGGCAGAACTTGAATGCGCAGCTGGCGGACATCGGGGCGGGCGATTTTCCAGGCGAGTGAAAGCCTGTCGGCGAATCGATCATTGACCCAGTTCGCGGCAAATTCGGTCGGCAGGAAAAGTTCCAGCGTGCCGTTTTCCTTGCAAATGGTGCCAAGCTGGATCGGCTTGATCCACTGGCTGTGCAATTGCTGTCCAAGATCCTTTCGAAGACCCTGGCTGATATCCGCCCAGTCCGCTGCCAGATTCAAAGCATCCTGATCTTCTTCCATTGCCCCCCCATTCGACACTGCCTTTTTGCTGGCAGCTGATCGACGCTGCTCACCCGATGAAGAACCTGACACGGTTCTACTCCCTCACTTAGACTTTCTACCCACACCCGCGCCGAAATTGTCAGGGAAACCAGACGCAAACCTTCCCGTGCCGCCGAAACCGATTGGTTCCGTGACAGACTTCGTGAATGTTTGTTTTGATCCTTGGCCAATTCCGCGAGCGACCGAGGCCATTGATAACCGAGTGGGGCGGGCGTTCAACAGGGGGAAGAAAAAAATACCATAATAATGGCTGTTGACTCCCGCCTAGCCCGCAGAAACCCGTAATAAATAAATTTATATATATATTTCAATGACTTTTGCATTGCAGCATCGCGAATCGCAGCTTTTCCGAGGCTTTTGCGAATGCGTTCTGCAATGCGTCAATTCTCACAAAGAAAAAGCCGGGAGTGCACCCCCGGCTCTGTTCCGATTTTGTACTGAGCTTGACCCGGCTCGAAGCCGAATCACCGCGCGATTATCAAAGCGCGGTGACGCGCTTCGTCAGGCGGGACAACTTGCGTGCAAACGTATTCTTGTGAAGCACGCCTTTGGCCACGCCGCGCGCCATTTCTGGCTGCGCAATCTTCAGCGCTTCGGCAGCAGCGGTCTTGTCACCGCCTTCGATCGCGGTTTCAACTTTCTTGACGCAAGTGCGGATGCGGCTCAGCCGATTGGTGTTGACGACCGTGCGCCGTTCATTGCGGCGGATGCGCTTACGGGATTGCGGCGTATTGGCCATGTGCTGTCTTTGACCTTCTATCCAGTGTCGGGCCGGTGATCGGCCGGAAATTGCGTGCAACATTGCGGCAAGACCATAATCGGAATCGCCGGAAAGCGCGGCCATTAGCCCCAGTAAGGCGAATCGTCAAGCAAAGCGGCGGAGTCATTGTCCGGTGCGCCTGTTCTCGCTGTCCTGATTTCAGCCGGGAAGTTTGGCCCCTGGGCTATTTCTGGCACTTGCGGCACCAAAAGGTGCTTCGACCCCCTTGTACGAGGCGCTGGACAGCGGTGCCGCAGGCGCAAGGCTCGCCCTCGCGGCCATAGACCTGCCAGGACGCTGCGAAGTACCCCAGCTCGCCCGAAGGCTGGGCGTAGTCCCTGATTGTCGATCCGCCAGCCTTGATTGCTTGTGCAAGGATTGTCTTGATCGCCGGCACGAGGCGGGAGAGGGCCGGGAGCGAGATGCGGCCCGCTGGCTTGTCCGGCCTTATGCGCGCACGGTGCAACGCCTCGCAGACATAGATATTGCCAAGCCCCGCCACGATTCGCTGATCGAGCAGCATTTGCTTTATTGGCGCGGTCCGGCCTGCCAGCACTTGTTTGAGATAGGCTGGCGCCAGTTCATCGCCCAACGGCTCCGGCCCCATGGCGGCAAAGGGAGGCCATTCGCTCAGCTGCTTGGTGTCGACAAGGTCCACAGAGCCAAAGCGCCGCGCATCGTTGAGCGCAAGCACGCTGCCTGCACTGGTCTCGATCACCAGATGATCGTGCTTGCCCGGCTCTTGCGGGTTGATTCTCCAGCGTCCCGACATGCCAAGGTGAAAGATCATCGTCTGGTCGCGGTCGGTATGGATCAGTCCGTATTTTGCCCTGCGTCCCAGCCGGGTGATGCGCGCGCCGGTAAGATGCTGAATGATCACAAAGAACAGCGCGCCAAGTGAGAGACTGAGGACGAATACAAAATTGACCAGGTATGACTGAAGGAAGCG
>JAHRVR010000140.1 GCA_019090585.1 Sphingomonadaceae bacterium | reverse complement strand
GCATCGCGGTTTTCGATGGTGCGGATGTCTTTCAGAATTGGCTCGGGTGGGCTGCGTTCCTTGCCGTTCACGCGGAAGTGCCATTGGAGGTAGCCGATCCACAGCACCAGCTGCGCAATCGCCGCCGCGCGCGGGTTGATCTCTATCCCGAGGAAGTTTTCCGGTGTGACGGTGTGTCCGGTGATTTCCGCAACATACTGGTCGGCACCCAGCTCCTCCAGCAGCTCAAGCACCTCGCCTTCCAGCTCCTTCATCCGTGCCATCGCGACATAGAGGAAATTGCCGGTGCCGCAGGCGGGATCGAGCACTTTGGTTGAAGCCAGCTTCCTGTGGAATGTTTCTACTGCTTCACGCGCTTGCCCAATCTTGTCCGCACCGATCAGGCTTTCCACCGCGCCACGCACCCCGTCCCAATCGTTGCGCAGTGGCTCCATTATGGTGGGCGCAACCAATCGCTCGACATAAGCGCGCGGGGTGTAATGTGCGCCGAGTTTGGCACGTTCCCTGGGGTTGAGCGCGCGTTCGAGCAGAGTGCCGAAGATCGCTGGCTCCACTTCGGTCCAGTCCTTCGCCGCTGCCTCGATCAGCACTTCCAGTTCCTCGCGTTCCAGCGGCAGAGCTTCACGCGTCTTGAACAGATAGCCGTTGAACTGCCTGACCGGGATGCCGAGGGCAGGGGAGAACTCACCCTTGTCCATCGCTTCCCACAGAGCGCTAAGCTGGTGGTGCAGGTGCTCGGGGTGGTCAAGCTGGCCCTTGAGCAGATTGCTGAATGACCCCTTCGGTAGCAACACCCCAGTGTCTTCAGCAAACATCGTGAACAGCAGCCGCATCAGAAATCCGCTGACACTTTCCGCATTATGGCCACGTGATTCCAGCCGTTTGGAGATGGTCGCGAGGAAATCGGCAATCTCGCGCGTTGCCCTGGCGGCGCGGCTGGAGGGATCGAGTGCTTTGGGGTTGGTCCATATCAGGCGGAGGCGTTCACGCACTTCAGGACCATGCAGATCCTCCAGCATGATGCGATAGGACGCGCGATTGGGGAACTGCGCATAGGCTTTTCCAGTGCCGGTGAAGTCAGCATAAATATCGATGCAATAGCCAATGTCGGTGACCAGCAGGATTGGCGGCCAGCCATGCGCGGTTGGCAGCGCCTTGGCATAGCGCTCAGCCTGCCCCTTGGCCTGAAGCATGGCTCTGGCCCAGCCCGGAGTTCCGCGCCGCGCAGTGCCGCGTTTGATCCGTGTGTCAGCGGTCTGCCCGAAGATATCGAGATCATCTTCGCCGCGTTTGGCCGCTTCGCGATCACCAGCGCTGCCCTGCTTTGCCTCAAGGATGAAGCAATGGCGCTTGTAGCAATCGACCCGGCCGAAACTTTCGGTACCGTCGCCATTGTCTTGAAAGACACGGCGTTCGAACACGTAATCATTGTGATTGTCATCGACCCGGCTGCCATCGGGTGCGGGGACGCCGATCAGAGCGCAAAGGCCATTTATGAAACTCTGAGTGTTGGCGAGTTCCGACCCGCCCGTATCGCGCCAGGCGGCGATGAAGGCATCAACTATTTGTCTATCTTCATCACCAGCAGTCATGAGTTATCAATAGTCGGTGCTGGACGAATTCTGCAATCGTTAAGCTCGTGCCAAGGCTGGAACTTGAACTTCGATTCAGCATCGTTCGGGTATGAGTTGATGCAATCATTTTTATGCTCGAGTGACCGCAAAATAGCTTTCGCCCGTGCCGGAAACGGGGACACTGGACCTGAGAAGATCACTAGCCTGACCTGCTGGCGACGCTCGGAAGTCATGTCGTGGCGGCTTTGCAGCCACTCTCCAATACCCAAACCCCTGATCGAGCAAAATCAGAACCTTCTGACCATCAGCGTATTCAAGAACCATTTTACGGCCATGCGCTGAATGATCCGTCGAAGTCAGGGCGACCGACAATCCCATTTTATCTCCGAGGCACGCTGCAGTTTCTAAACGGTCATCCTCATACTCCCAATCGTGGGAAATGAGAAAAGGCGAGCGGTCTTGCCTTAGCGGCTGGACTGTAACACTGACTGGAACATCATCGATAGCTTTGAGCTCGGCTACCAATGCTTCGCACGTGCGAAGAAACAGGACCATTGTGAGCGGCGAGTTGAGATAGCGGTCGGTGTAGTCGATCCCAATAAGCTGGCCGGGCCGCCACAATTCCGCTGCCTCCATTTGCTGCTTCAATTTTGACACGAAGCGCTTGCCAAATTGGGATCCTGGACACTGCCCAAACCCCGTCATAAGTGCGACCTTATCTCCAGGCGCAACCTGCCGCTCCAATTCGTCCAGAGGGATTGGCTCTGTTTCTAACAGCGTATCAGTCGTACCCGCAACGACAGCATAGCTTTCTCCGACACCCCAGCGATCACCTGGAACAGCTGCGCGCCCGTCGCGTGAAAAGAACGCCATCACATGACTGCTGGATCTAAGTTCGGCGATGCCACAACTGCCATGGGCGGCCTCTTTGCCCAGTCCAGTTGCAAGTTTGAGATCGCTGCGAATTGCTGTGTCGCGAAGCGACCGCCTCTCAACTTCTCCGAAGTTTTTGAACAGTTCCGGTGCCAGCACAAGAGAAACCGGAATGCCCCTTGCCGAGGCTGACGAAAACAGTGTTCGCATCTTGGTGGCGGAAAGCTCAGCCAGGTCGAACGGTTCCGCAAGGTAGATTGATAGGGCATCTCCACTTTTTGCCCGCAATAGAACTTCATTGGCTGCATCGCTTACGGCACGCGCATCCGGAACCGCTAAATCTTCAGGAGGCAATTTGGCGTTCGCTTCCAGGAATGCCTCGACAGCAATGAGCGCGCTGCGGCGATCGAGGCGGCCCTGCTGCTTGTAAAGATCCGGTGCGAGAACGCAGGCCGAGCATCCCATTTCGCACTCCTTAGGGCAATTGAGCACTTTGCTCGCACGTTCGAACACAGGATAAAGAACATCGAGAAGACGCGGTGAATAGCCAGCTCCACCCGAGGCCTCATCGAACAGATAAATCGAAGGGACGCGTCTGCCTAGTTTCCCGGCGCGCGCTGCAACAGAAATTCCGAGCTCTCTTGGTTCAATGCCCAGCCACCGGGTCAGCGATTCCCGTAGGGCAGAGCCTAGCGCCCAGGCAGCTTCGCCGCTTTCAAGGCCGGGCAGCTGCACTTCGACCATATCGGTCTGAACTTCGTGGCCTAACGCCAAAGCATCGGTAATCGCATAGCCTGCGTCATTACCTGCGCAGCGCTCGCCTGCTTTGCCTTGCTTCGGATTGAGAGGGCGATGATCTTCCAGTTCTCCGCGACCTGCTTCCCCGACGCGGCCACACTCGAGGCATATCTCGTACCCCAAATCATTTGGACCTCGGGAGTGATGATAGATATATCCTTCATACGTGCTGCGAGCCCGACCGCTCTCGGGCTGGAGAAGCGGTTGCCAGGCGGCATCGGCCGCACTCACTTTGGGCATTTTAGGATCGATGTACGTTGCCTGATCAGTGTCCGCATGCGGCCTGGCCGACCAGTCGACCTTGAAGCCGGCAGGCTCAAGAAACTGTTCCACCTCAACGTTTACTTCACCGCAATGGTCACAGCGGTCTGGACGTTGATGGTCGCTTCCGGCACCGCCACACTGATTGCACCACCACGCCCAGCGGAGGTTTTGCGGTTCACGCTGCCCGCTGTCGATTGGGCTCAGCCAATTTAGACTGATCCCTGCGGAGGTCCATACTAAGCCATCGACCACGACCTCGGCGCCCGGCGCATATTCGCGGATTGCGATATCGGCGTTGCGTGTGGGACATTCATATCGCCTGCTGCGCGCATCATCTTCGTCTGACCTGCTACGGTCCTGCGCCTTTTGCGTCTCGGCGCAGAAAGTATCAAAAGGAACAACCGAGGTCGGAAATCCGCTACCGGGAATGAGCGACCGGTTAGCCAGTTCCTTCAGCAGAAACTCCTTGCACAGGCGCCGCGCCTGGAACTCGATCGCCTTCTTCGCCGGGCCCTTGAGCTCCTCTGCATCAGCTTTCAAGCGCTCCCATGTCCGTCGGAATGCATCTGCTTCCTGCAAGAACATCTCGGCGGTTCGCTCGCAAACGCCTTTGTCGAATTCAAGTCCGGTCCGCTTCAATAGGCGTGACAGACCTCCTTCGGTTTTGGATGCAGTGGCTGGCAAAGCGAGCCACTCGCAAAAAGCATTGACCGGTGGGATACCGTTGAAGGGCCGCAGATCTGCGTTACAGCCGAAAAAGTCGCCAGTCTTGGTCTTTGCAAACTCGCCATCAACTTCCCGGAACCACTCAGCCAGAAGATAGGCATTCGCATGTCGCTGGGCGATGCGATCGGAGTCCAGCGATACGCGCGGCGACGCTAGCTTGCGGCGCAGATACCCCGCTGGATCGGCAAAGGTTTCGAGATCGAGCGGGGTATTGCGCGCAATTGTCAGACTAGTCGAGAAGCCCTGATTACGACGGCCTGCGCGGCCCGCACGCTGATTGTAATTGGCAATCGACGGCGGGACATTGGTCATCAGCACGGCTTCGATCGAGCCGATATCGACGCCCATTTCCATTGTCGTGGAACAGGCCAGTAGATTGATCTCACCTTCTTTGAACTGGTCTTCAAAGTCGCGAAGCCGGTGTGGCGGCTGCTGCGCGCTATGTTCCTCAGCACGCAAATAGGCTGTCGCACGCGCGGCCTGATCGTGCCAGTTCATCCAGATTCCCCTGCTTCGAAGCACGCCAACCTGGTCGTTTATCTTCAGCCAATACGCAATTTTCTCGCGCTTTGCCTGATCGATTGGCCGTGTCTGGGGCAAGAAAGGAAATTGTACCGGCTCGGCCAATTTCCCGTGGAGTGAACGCGCACTTCCGACAAGATTTGGTGATCGGCCGAATACGAGACGCGGCAATATGCGGCGGGTCAACGGGCATTGCCATGCTTTCGAAACGGCCTCGACCTCGGCCTTTTGTTCAAGCCGAAGCCTATAAGTGCCGCCCACTCCCGAAAGAATGGGCGTTAGCTGCTCCCAAGCCGTCCGCATCAGCTGATTAATATCGTGGCGAGCCTGCGGTTGGGCGAGATCCAGGCCGAGCGCAGCTGCAAGGATCAATACAGCGTCAGTTTGACTGCCTTTTATATTGACCGTCGGCCAGAGCAGGTCACGCTTCGCGCCTGGCGGTTGATCTGGTCCAATGACATTCCGTGGCCGTGCACGGCCGGGCATCCAGCGAGCATCTGTATCATCGACATCGACTGCGAACTGCCCGCGCAGATAGTCGACCATAAAATACAGAAAGTCCTGCCACTCCTCGATCGCGAAGCCGCGTTCAGCTACGATTTCAGGCGTGCTCTCTGGCCCAAGCCTTTCGATGTCGGGAAACCTCAAACGCGCTAACCCGAGCGTCTCCATGGCATTGGCGTTACGAGGGCGGCGAGCCATTTCTCGAAGGAGCATAAAGCGGGCAAGCGCTTGCCTGTCTCCGTGATAGCGTTCGCTACGTTCAGCATCCCAGACCTTTGCCATCATGCCGATCGCCGGCTCACCAGCCAGAGCCTTCGTTAGATCCTGCCAAGAAATTCCGGCAGCGTTCCCGCCGCCCAGTTGCGCCTCAATGTCCGCCAATTCGTCCTTAAAGGAAGGCATTTCTGCGACGAACTGAGAGAGTTTATCCCGCTTCTTTTCAAGCTCTTGCCGCTTCTCATCCGTGATCTCGGCTCCCTGCGCTGCCTTCTGGACCGCATGGTAAATAAAGCCGCGGACAAAACCGCGCTCCCCGTTAATTTCCATGTTTGCGGCGAACCTGGCCGTACCCTGGCGGCTGTCAGAAAAACTGATGAGCTGCCGCCCGTCGAAAGGCAAAGCATGGGTGGCCACGGTATTAGGCGAAACCCCTTCCAGAACGATTGGAGCGGCATTCTGCGTTAGAAAAGGGGCCCCGAAACGGAATGGGAGCAACGCCGGGCGGCCGCGGCGCTTGTTGCTCCGGCAACATGGACAGCGACCTTCGTCGAGCTGGGTAATCGCGAACGCGCCGCTTCCGTCTGACAGTTCACCAGTCTTCACATCAAAGTCGGCAAGCTTAGCGCCGGCATGATCGTTGATGGCAATCAGGCGGGGATGTCCGATCCGATCTTCGTCAGGCTGGTCGGTCTCTTCGGCATCATCGTGATCCCGGTCGCGGTAACTATCCTCGCAGAATTCATCAGCGTTATTTTCGCTGCGCCGCGGAATCATCCGGTCGCCTTCATCCTCAACTGCAAGAAACGGCTCGCCGCAGTCACCGCAGCTTTGCACCTCAAAGACCATCGACTGACAATGCGGACACTCACTTCTTAGGTCGAAAAGAAGGGCGCCGAAAGGCCAGCCGGAAGGACGGTCCACCCCTGAACATTTCGGACTGACGCAGCTCCACAGGCCGGGTATTGCTCTGGTGAAGCTATGCGCCCGCATGGGCATAACCGGCTTGGCCGCACGGACGCCATGGGCGGCTACATCCAGCAGGATTGCCTCTGCGTTGGCTGAAACGGATTTAAGCGAAGTAAGTGTCTGAGGTGCGCGTTCGAGTTTTTCAACGAGCGTGCGCGCAGCCGAATCATTAGCGATGGCCAATGCCGCCTCCAGATCCACCTTTTGCGGCCGGCCCACCACCACGTGAGCCCGATCGAGCGGCACTCCCGCAATGTCCGCAAGAAAGCGCTGAAGATCCTGAATGGCTTCTTCGTCGTCTGCCGATCCGATCGTTGCCGAGGTAGCAACGAACCGAACATTTGCAGGGTCGACAGCAAATGCGTTCATCACCCTGCGCAGAAGAAGTGAGAGCTCCGCCGCTGCCGAACCAATGTAGCTATGTGCCTCGTCGATCACGATCCATCGCAGCTTACCCTGCGATGCATCGAGGATCGGTCGATCCTCGCGCCGGATGGTCATATATTCGAGCATCGTCTGATTGGTGACAAGGACTGGCGGCGGATTGGCTCTCAGCGTCTGCCGGTAGAGGACCCGGTGCGGGATCTCATGCTCGGCTTTGTCCCGCCCCGATTTCCGGGCATTGCCCATCAAGCCGTTGTAAAGTGCGAAGCGGACATCGCCTTTAAGCGGCTTCGTCCAGGCTGTCAGCCTCTTCTCCTGGCTCGCGATCAAAGCGTTGAGCGGATAAAGCATCAGCGCCCGAACTCCGGTAAGCGGTCCCTCATCGGCTGCTTCGCGAACCAGAT
>JAHRVR010000139.1 GCA_019090585.1 Sphingomonadaceae bacterium | reverse complement strand
GTGCTCTAGGATGTAGAGACATAGATAAGAATTTGGGTGTTTTGCCGCAAATTCCCTGTGTGATTATTAGGGAAATAACCACCATACAGCAGGGAACAGGGTGCTATATCAGGCTATTCTGATCAGCCACTTTTGGTCCACTATCGGAACACTTTATAACGCCGTTTGGACTGCCGGCCCGGGTCTGTACGTCCGAAACGACCGGCAGATCGAGACTCCGGCAACCGATGCCGGAAGCATTGTGCCCCCGAAAAAGATTTCACTTATAAGTATTGATGATTTACAATGAAGTAATGACCATAATTCAACCTCAGGGCGCAATCGTCGATCTGGAAACTGGCCCCCCTGGCGACATCGCCTTCTCCATCGACAGCAAGACCGTTTACGTCGCGAAGGGAGGAACGATAGGGGCATATGACGCGGTTACGGGCATTGAAGAGCAGAGCTGGACGATCGGCACCCAACTGGGCGGCATCGATGTTTCGCTCGACGGAAAATATCTCGTAGCCACAGAACTGCAAGTCGATCCGGTAAACCAGCCTGACACATCTGAATCAATTTCAGACATTCATGTCTACAGGCTGGATTTAGAAACTGGTGTCAGCACAAAATTCACGACCCAGGTAGAAGTCTACGCCAACCCGTTCTTTGATGTTTCTTTCATGCCCGACGGCAAGGCCCTGCTCACTCATCCTCATATTTACGCCTTCACAGATACACTCACTACGCTGAATTTTGAGACGGGCATATTTAGTGCGGTGGGACAAGACGAGAAGGTCTATGGTCAGCTTTCCAGCACGCCCGATAAGTCACACTTTATCATGACGCCGGCCAACCATTCGGGCGGGCCAGTTTTTTTATATACCGCAGAAAGCGGCATCACGGCAGAAAACAGATTCGTCTTGCGCGGGAATAACAACGGTGCCCAGGCCATTTCGCCTTCCGGTGATATGGTAGTCCAGGGGGTGGGTTTGAACGTCTATGACGGCGATCTACAGCTGCTTACCAATCTCGCTGATGCTTTTCCCAGGCTTGCCTTCAATGTGGCCGGATTGGCATTTAGCCCGGACGAAGACAGGCTTTATCTGCTCGATGACAAGGCGGACAGCATCTATGTCTTTCGCACTTCAGATTGGTCTCTGATTGACAGTATCCGGCGGGCGGGGAGGTCAAAAATTTCAACGCCCTGGGGAATGCCCTGATCATCAGTAATGACGGAAAAAAGCTGGCACTGTTAGGTGCAGAGAACGTCCATGTCGTCGATCTTGATCTCGTGTTGAGCGACGGACCGACTTCAGGGGCAGACACTCTGATCGGCGGAATTGGCGACGATTATCTCCAGGGCTTTGATGGCGATGACATTCTCGACGGAGGTGCAGGCGAGGATGAAATGTGGGGTGGTGCTGGAGACGATACCTACTACCTCGATAATCGTAACGACCAAGTACACGAGTTGGGCGATAACGGACAAGACACAGCGATTATCAGCTTTGACTGGCCTTATGGCTTCACAATACCCTGGCAGGTCGAAACTCTTGTCCTCGTCGGCCCGGCCACGAACGCGTTCGGTTACGGTGGTGCCGAGACCCTGATCGGCAACGAACTGGACAACAGGCTGTCCGGCGTAGGCGGCGACGATACCTTGATCGGCAATGGCGGTAATGACGAGCTGATCGGGGGCGCGGGTAACGACCGACTGGAAGGTGGGCTTGGTGACGACATCTTTTCAGTCGACAGCCCAGCTGATATCGTCATCGAACTGGCGGGAGAGGGCGATGACCTGATCAATTCCAGCGTCAGTTTGACCCTTCCGTCAGGAGTGGAGCGCCTGACGCTTGCAAGCGGATCACAAACGCTTTCAGGCACCGGCAACGATCTGGCAAATGTCATCATCGGAAATGCCGGTGACAATGCGCTTTCAGGCGCCGATGGGGATGACGCGTTGTTCGGCGAGGCCGGGCACGATATTCTCACAGGCGGTGCGGGAAATGACATGCTCGACGGCGGCGATGGCGACGATATCGCAGCCTTCAGCGGCAATTATGATGACTATGAAATCACGCAGAATGACGGCAGCGTGCATATAATCGACCAGCGAGTGTCTGCTGGCGATGGCATGGACACCGCGACCAACGTTGAAGTCCTGCGTTTCGCCGATGGAGACTATGACGCTGCAACTGGCGCCAAGATCGGCGATGGCGGAGGGCCGCCGGCTGCAGCGATGTTCAGCCTGGGAACTGGCGTAGTTGGCGACATTGCATTCTCACCAGACAGCAAGACGCTCTATACGGCTCGCGGCGGAACAATCACTGCCTTTGACATGGCGACGGGCAGTGCCACGCAGAGCTGGGCATTTGGCACTAATTTGGGCGGTATAGATGTGTCGCTCGACGGCAAGTATCTCGTCGCGACCGAGCGGGAACTGGGGCCGACGACCCAATTGGATTTCCCATACTTCTCCATTGAGATCTATGCCTATCGGATCGATCTTACGACAGGCATCAGCACAAAGTTCACCGACACGTCCTCATTATCGGCCAATTACTTTTCTGATGTATCATTCCTGCCAGATGGGAAGGCCCTGCTCTCGCATTTCAATGCTTATGGGTCAGAGCCATTCACGATACTCGACTTCGACACCGGTACATTTGAGCCCAATGAGACACACATTGGCGGAACTGTCATCGCGACTCCGGACAAGTCAAAAATCCTGCTATCGGACCATCAGCTACCGTATGCTCTCTATACGTCTGCGGATGGAACCTTGGAGCATGATGCAGAAGCGGTCGACTTCGACACTGGCTTCATCCGTGGCATCTCACCCGCCGGAAATTTCATTGTCCAGGGAAGGGCGCTCAACGTCTATGATGCCAATCAGGAGTTGATAGCCAGCGTTCCTAGTGACGAACCGTATCTCGGCGTTCAGGTGACCGGCCTCGCGTTCGGCCCTGCTGGCGACATCGCCTATATTCTCAATCGCGATTCCAACACGATTTATACTCTGGAAACCTCGGGATGGTCTGTCATTGGTGGTTATCCAGTCCAGAGTAAACCCGTGGAATATCCGTCCTTTGGCAACGGACTGCTGGCCAGCAATGACGGACGTTACCTCGCTGCCATGACGGAAACGGGGGTGCAGGTCATCGATACCACGCTTGCCGAGAACACCGCTCCAACCAGCGGCCCGGACATGCTCCTGGGAGATAGCTCGGACAACTACATCTATGGTTTCGACGGAGACGATGTGATCGACGGCTTGCTGGGAAGAGACCTGATGATTGGCGGCCGCGGCAACGATTCCTATTACGTCGATCAAATTAATGATGTGATACTTGAAGATTCGGATGAAGGTTTTGACACTGTCTTCGTCAACTACGAAACCTACCCTTCCTACACTCTGCCCCTATGGGTGGAAGCTCTGACTCTCATTGGTTCGACAATTCAGGCTTCAGGGAACTACCAGGCCAACATCCTGACTGGCAACAATCTGGATAACCGGCTCTTCGCCAAAGCGGGCGATGACGAGTTGATTGGCAATGGCGGTAATGACGAGCTGATCGGGGAAGCTGGCAACGATGCGCTGTATGGCGGGGCGGACAATGACACTCTCCTCGGCGGCCCCGGGAACGACTTCCTCGACGGCGGCGAGGGTGACGACGCAGCTATTTTCGGCGGCAACCGTAGCGACTATCTCATTACTCAGGAAAACGGGAACGTACGCTTTGTTGACCAGCGCGTGGACAATAGCGATGGCGAGGACCTTGCGACGAACATCGAAGTTTTCCACTTGGCCGATGGCGACTTCGGTACAACAAGTGTTGCGATAAATGATGATGCTTCAGCGACAGCAGGGCTTTCAACGCTGATCGATGTTCTTGGCAATGACGTCCGTGCCATTGATGCCGTCGCGATGTCTGTGGTGAGTACTGGTAATCTAGCACATGGCATCGTCACAATCAACAGCGACGAATCTGTAACCTACACGGCCTATTCCGGCTTTTCAGGGACTGATAGTTTTGAATACACCATCATGGATGGCACAGGAGGATCTGACACCGCAACCGTCACAGTCTTTGTAGAGGCCGCCTCCAGCCAGTCCCAGCTCATTGCAAAGGACGGCTTCGTGGGCTCGTTAGGCGGCGGCGGTAAAGTCTACGGCACTGCAGGCCTCCAGGACATTACGATTCTCGACATTCCTGGCAGCTCCGATCTTGATGCGTCCTTCAACAAAGGCGGGAGTATCGTGCGTCTTCATGGAAATGCGTCAGACTGGCAGATCGTACAATCAGGCTCTTCCGCCATTTTCCTGGATGGAGACACCTTTGTACAGGTTCCCGCTGGCGCTGTCGGTCTGACGGTAGTTTTCGAAGATGGCGTTCGCCTACTCCAGATCGATTTGATCGCTGGGACTCTCAAGATCGGCTCGCAAGCCTTTGGCGAGACCCTCGTCACAATCAACGCGCCAGCGGATGCTTCGCCAATACCGTTCGGCGCAGACCCCGCTGCATCCGCCACATTGATTCTTGCACCCGGAGCCAGTGTGACAACCGCTGGCAAACTGAATATCTTCGGAACCGGCTCAAACGAAACGGTTCACCTGATATCCGGAGATGCAATACTCGATGCCTCCTTCAACGGTGGCGGGGACACTCTGTTGCTCGATCCGCCAGCATCAGAATTTACGGGCAACCAAATCGGATCGACCGTGCTGCTCGACAGTGCCAGTACAGACATTCACATCCCGGTCGGGATTGAAGGCATGGCGATCAAGTTTGGTGAGAGCGATGAGCGAACCCTCATCATCAACACCGTTTCCCAGACGATCATGATCGACATGCAGGAGATCGGCCTAATCCCAGTCGCACTTTCAGAATTTGCCTAACCTTGTTCTTACCGAATCAGTGCTGCCCCTTGCCCGCTATTGAAGAGAGGGAGGATGATCCGCAAAGATTCGCAAAGCCGTCATGGGCTCCGTTGATGAATGAAATGGCTGTTTCTCTGTATCCCCCCTCAAGAGCGGACAGTCCGCTAACGGCCCAAACGCCGCCATTGCGACCTGCCTGAATGAACGGCAGCTGATGGGGCGGCGTTCATGACCGCCGTACGTCCGGTTTGTGGGTGAAAGCGGCTGTGGTTTGGTGGTTGCTGCTCCGACAACCCGAAGATCAAAGGCGCATGCAATTTCAAAACCGTCACTGCAGAAATGCGAGCAGAGACTCTGTTCATTTGAGGGCTAACCCTAGGCTACTTCGCGTCTTTGCTAAGACGCTTCGCCGAGCTCACATCCCGCCGAGTGGCGCGGGATTGCGGCGGCTTTCGCGTCTCAACCGGATAAAGCGTTTGCGCTGAAAAATTTCTGGAGGCCCGAGCCGGAATCGAACCGGCGTGCAAGGATTTGCAATCCTCTGCGTAACCACTCCGCCATCGGGCCTCAAAGGCAAACGCCGCTAGATGGGCGCCTGTGGTGGGGAGGGCCACTAACAATGCTTTGGCCCCGGCGCAATCGGATTCGGCCATTTGGCTCGTAGCGGCGATGGATTGCAGGCCGCCAATGGGTTGTTGGGCGCAGTGTCCAAACCATTGCGTCAAAAAACCCGGTCGTTATAGCAGACGAATTCTGGAAACCATGAAGAGCCCGTCTGATGAAGACCCGTGCTGCCGTTGCCTTTGAAGCGAAGAAACCACTTGAGATCGTTGAGCTTGATCTCGAAGGTCCGAAAGACGGCGAAGTGCTGATCGAAATCATGGCAACGGGCATTTGCCACACCGATGCTTATACGCTGGACGGGCTTGATTCGGAAGGCATCTTCCCAAGCATCCTGGGCCACGAAGGCGCAGGCATCGTGCGCGAGGTTGGCGCTGGCGTCACCAGTGTGAAGCCCGGCGATCACGTGATCCCGCTCTACACGCCGGAATGCCGCCAGTGTAAGGCGTGCCTTTCGGGCAAGACCAACTTGTGCACCGCGATCCGTGCGACACAGGGACAGGGTATGATGCCTGACGGCACCAGCCGTTTTTCCTATAAGGGCCAGCAAATCTTCCACTACATGGGCTGCTCAACCTTCTCGAACTTCACTGTTCTGCCTGAAATTGCAGTCGCCAGGATTCGCGATGATGCGCCGTTTCAGTCCACTTGCTACGTCGGCTGCGGCGTGACCACCGGTGTTGGCGCGGTGGTGAACACGGCCAAAGTCCGGCCCGGCGACAATGTCGTGGTGTTCGGGCTTGGCGGGATTGGCCTGAATGTCATCCAGGGCGCAAAGATGGCGGGCGCCGATCGCATCGTTGGCGTCGATATCAACGCCGACAAGGAAGAGTGGGGCCGCAAGTTCGGCATGACCGACTTTGTCAATCCAAAGGATGGCGCGGATGTGGTTGAAACGCTCGTCAACATGCTCGATGGCGGCGCGGATTACAGCTTCGATTGCACCGGTAATACCGATGTCATGCGTCAGGCTCTGGAATGCTGCCATCGCGGTTGGGGGACAAGCATCATCATCGGCGTGGCTGAGGCGGGTAAGGAAATCAGCACCCGCCCGTTCCAGTTGGTGACGGGCAGATCATGGAGGGGCACGGCCTTTGGCGGCGCGAAGGGGCGGACCGATGTGCCCAGGATCGTGGACTGGTATATGGACGGGAAAATCCAGATTGACCCGATGATTACCCATGTCCTGACTCTGGAAGAGATCAACAAAGGGTTTGACCTGATGCATGCAGGTGAGTCAATTCGCAGCGTTGTCGTTTATTAGTGATTTTCTGGCCGCAGTTTCAGCTGTAGCTGCGGTTCCCCGATCACCGGGTGATGTAACCCGGATGGAATTCACTTCATTGAGAGGAAAATGCAAAAATGTTCAGTCATATTGTAGTGGGCGCCAACGACATTGACGCGTCGAAGAAGTTTTATGATGCAATCATTACCGCCATTGGCGGCAAGGAAGGCTTCACCGACCCGAACGGCCGCATCGTCTATGTCCATGGCGGCGGTGTTCTGCTGGTGACAAAGCCAATCGACGGCAAGGCCGCGACCGGCGCAAACGGCGGGACCATCGGCTTTGGCCTGGCGAGCGCGGAACAGACCGATGCCTGGCACAAGGCGGGCGTGGAAGCGGGCGGCACCAGCATCGAGGATCCGCCGGGCGAACGCGCTGGTTCGGGCTTGTACCTTGCCTATCTGAGCGATCCGTCCGGCAACAAGTTGTGCGGTTCTCACCGGCTGGGTTGAGGCGTGACACTGGAAACGGGCTCCGAGAACACGGCGCATGGCGGTGTGCAGGGGGTGTATAAACACGCCTCTGCCGCCACCGGCACGGACATGACGTTTTCGGTCTTCGTGCCCGATCATGCACCGGGCGTGAAATTGCCGGTGCTGTGGTATCTTTCCGGGCTCACTTGCACTCCCGCGAACGTCACCGAAAAAGGTGAGTTTCGTGCCGCTTGTGCGGAGCACGGGATTATCTTTGTTGCGCCTGATACATCCCCGCGCGGGGATGATGTGCCCGATGACGATAGCTGGGATTTCGGCAAGGCGGCGGGCTTTTACGTCAATGCCGTGCAGCCGGCATGGTCGCAGCATTACCACATGCGCGATTATGTAGAGAAGGAACTGCCAGAGCTGGTTGCCAGCGCTTTTCCTGCAGAGATGGACCGCCAGGGCATCACCGGTCATTCCATGGGTGGGCACGGCGCGCTGACGGTTTCGCTTCGCAATCCGGGGCGGTTCCGGTCAACCAGCGCGTTCTCTCCGATTGTCAGCCCCCTTAATTGCCCGTGGGGCGAAAAGGCGATGACTGGCTATTTAGGGCCCGACCGCACGGCATGGCGCGAATATGACGCTTGCGCGCTGATCGAGGACGGCGCACGCTTGCCAGACTTGCTGGTCGATCAAGGCACCGCGGACGGCTTCCTCGAAGGACAGCTCAAGACGCATTTGCTGCAAGAGGCGTGCGATGCGGCTGGCCAGAAGGCAACCATCCGCATGCAGGAGGGCTATGATCATTCCTACTATTTCATCTCCAGCTTCCTGGCTGAACATGTCGGTTGGCATGCACAGCGCCTGAAAGGAGGCTGAGGGAATGACGCAGGAAGATCGCATCGCAAAAATTGTTGCGGCGCATGAAAGCCGCGAGGGGCCGCTGCTGCCGATCCTTCATGATGTGCAGGCCGAATTTGGCTGCATTTCCCCGGATGCTGAAGCGCGCATCGCACTGCTGCTCAATCTCAGCCGTGCTGAAGTGCACGGTGTGGTGAGCTTCTACCATGATTTCTTGCCCGAGGCCGATCCTCGCCCGCAAGTGGAGATATGCCGGGCAGAGGCCTGCCAGGCGCGCGGCATCGAGGCGATGATGGAGCGGGCCGGGCTGACAGCTGGTGACACGGTGCGCCTCAAGACTGTCTATTGTCTTGGTCTTTGCAGCGTGGGACCGGCTGCTCGCGTGGGCGGTAGAGTGCAGGCCCGTCTTGATGAAGACAGCCTCGTTCGGCTGATCGAGGGCGCATGATGACCGCCAGCACTATCATTCGAATTTCCGATGATGCTCTGGCGATTGCGTGCGGAGCCGATGATGTCGTGCGCGCTTTTGAGGCGGCAGGATGCACGGTCGAACGGGTATCGAGCTGGGGAATACACTGGCTTGAACCGCTTGCAGAAATCGACGGGCAGGGCTTTGGTCCTCTGGAACCCGATGATGTCGCGCAAGTGCTGGACGGTAGCAGCGACAAGGCGATTGGGTCTATTGCAGACCATCCCTTCATTGCCCGCCAGAAACGGCTGACTTTTGCGCGGGCCGGCAAGACGCAGCCGCTCAGCCTTGAAGGTTACCAAGCAACCGGCGGCTGGGCAGGGCTGGAACGCGCGCGCGCCATGAAGCCGGAGGGTGTGATTGCTGAGGTCATTCAGTCCGGGCTTCGCGGGCGCGGCGGTGCTGGTTTTCCGGCTGGTATCAAGTGGCGCACAGTGGCTCAGGCGCCTCTATCCGCCGCACAGGCCCGGAAATATATCGTCTGCAATGCCGATGAAGGCGACAGTGGAACTTTTGCAGACCGGATGCTGATGGAAGGCGATCCATTCGCGTTGATCGAAGGCATGGCAATTGCTGCTCATGCCGTTGGGGCGGCGCGCGGATATATCTATGTTCGCAGCGAATATCCCCATGCGGTCCGCAAGCTCAATGCCGCGCTGGACCTTGCAGCCAGTCAGATCGCGCCTTTCCAATGCGAAGTGCGGGTGGGGGCTGGGGCCTATGTCTGCGGCGAAGAGACATCCTTGCTGAACAGCCTGGAAGGCAAGCGCGGAGAAGTGCGGGCCAAGCCGCCGCTACCCGCTCTTGAAGGACTGTTCGGCTGCCCCACCGTGGTCAACAATGTGCTGACCCTGGCAGCCGTGCCGCACATACTGAGCGAAGGCGGGGCGGGGGTTTATGCGCAACTCGGTGTCGAACGATCAAAAGGCACCATGCCTATCCAGCTTGCCGGCAACATCAGGCGCGGCGGTCTGTTCGAAACGGCGTTCGGCATGACCTTGCGTGAACTGGTTGAAGACATCGGCGGCGGGACGGCTTCGGGCCGCCCGGTCAAGGCCGTTCAGGTGGGCGGGCCGCTTGGCGCCTATATCCATCCGGGCCAGTTTGATCTGCCTTTCGATTACGAAGCCTATGCCGGGGCCGATGCGCTAATCGGGCATGGCGGCGTGGTGGTCTTTGACGATACCGCCGACATGGGCAGCATGGCGCGCTTTGCCATGGATTTTTGCGCGGCGGAAAGCTGCGGCAAGTGTACACCATGCCGCATCGGCTCGGTTCGTGGGCGCGAGTTGATTGACCGCATTCGCGCGGGCGGAAAGGCGGCGGCTGGAACGCTCGAAGCCCTGCCGCAGATGCATAATGCACCAAAGCAGGCGCGCAGCCGCGCACAGGACATGGCCCTGCTCGATGATCTGTGCGCCACGATGAAGGATGCATCGCTTTGCGCATTGGGCGGTTTTACCCCGTACCCGGTGATGAGCGCGCTTCGTCATTGGCCGGAGGATTTTGAGTGAGGCACCGCGCCCCACTTCCTGCGATGATTTGACGGGGAGGCTTACCCTCCTGATTGGCAGGACCGCGCCTGAGCGAAGGCCTTGTATGGGCCAGCGCGCTCCGGCAGAGCGATGCGCAGGTGCGTATTGGAAAGGAGAAACCCGATGATCCTGGGCGCAGTGCTTGCCGGCGGCGCGTCGGCTCGTTTTGGCAGCGACAAGGCGCTGGCTGAACTCGATGGGCGCACGCTCATTTCCCGCGCGGTCGATTCTCTTTCGCGATGGTGCGAGCATGTGATTGTCGTGGGCCGTGAGACCGCGCCCGCGCCGACAGTTCCGGACTGGCCCGGCCCTGATATGGGGCCGCTTGCCGGGGTCGCGGCTGCGCTCCATCACGCGCGCGACGAAGGCTATGAGGCGGTGCTGACGATCGGCGTGGACACCGCAAACCTGCCTGAGAACCTTGTCGAAATTCTCAGCCCGGCTTCCTCCTATATCGAAAGCCAGCCGGTGATCGGGCTTTGGAGCGCCGGCAATTGCGATGCATTGGAGGCGATCCTGACCGGGGATGGCAAACATTCCATGATGCGTTTTGCAGAGACGGTGGGCGCCCGGGCCGTGAAGCTTGCGGTCAAGCCTGCGAATATCAACAATCGCGCGGATCTTGCGGATCTGGAGCAGCGGAAACGCCAACAATAACGAGCCGCGAGGCGATTGAGGCCACAGGGATCAGGATCTGCAAATGCGATCTGGAATGCTCGTTTCTCGGGCACGCCTTCTTCGCACGCCATCGCGAAGCAGTGAACGAGGAGCTGCGCTTCGATACGGACCGGTTCGATCTGCAATGCGCGGGGGAGCCGTCCGGCCTGAAAAAATGATGCACAGGCTTGTGCCAGCATGATTGCAAGTGCAGAATTGCAGCTATGACATATGAACGGCAAAAGGATTTCGGAACGCCCGAGGTGCTGTCTGGGACAGCGGTAACACTCTCGATCGATGGGCGCGACGTAACTGTGCCGCAGGGAACTTCGGTGATGCGTGCCGCCGCCGAAGCGGGCGGTGCAATTCCCAAGCTGTGCGCGACCGATAATGTAGAGGCATTTGGCTCTTGCCGCCTGTGCCTTGTCGAGATCGAAGGGCGCAAGGGAACCCCTGCCTCCTGCACCACGCCAGCCGAACAGGACATGGTGGTGCGCACGCAGACCGAGCGGCTGGCAAAACTGCGGCGTTCGGTGATGGAGCTTTATATCTCCGATCACCCGCTCGATTGCCTGACTTGCAGCGCCAATAACGATTGCGAATTGCAGGATGAGGCCGCCGCGGTCGGCCTGCGCGATGTGCGCTATGGCTATGAAGGCGCAAATCATCTGGGAGAGCCAGTCGATGGTTCCAATCCCTATTTCGATTTCGATCCGTCCAAATGTATCGCCTGTTCACGCTGTGTGCGCGCCTGTGATGAGGTTCAGGGCACTCTGGCACTGACCATAGACGGGCGCGGTTTCGCCTCGATGGTGAGTGCAGGGCAGACTGGCGATGATTTTCTGTCGAGCGAATGCGTGTCCTGCGGAGCCTGCGTGCAGGCCTGTCCAACCGCCACGCTTCAGGAAAAATCGGTAAAGGAACTGGGCAAGCCTGAGCGCGCCGTTGTCACCACTTGTGCTTATTGCGGTGTGGGCTGCAGTTTTCGAGCCGAGATGAAAGGCGAGCAACTCGTGCGCATGGTGCCGTGGAAGGACGGCAAGGCCAATCGCGGCCACTCCTGCGTCAAGGGCCGCTTTGCCTGGGGCTATGCCAACCACAAGGATCGCATCACGTCCCCGATGATCCGCGAGAGCATCGAGGAACCCTGGCGCGAGGTCAGCTGGGATGAAGCGCTGGCCTTCACCGCGGACAGACTGAAAGCAATCCGCGAGGAATCCGGGCCCGGTGCGCTGGGCGGTATAACGTCCAGCCGGTGCACCAATGAAGAGACATTTCTGGTCCAGAAGCTGGTGCGCGCCGGTTTTGGGTCGAACAATGTCGATACTTGCGCGCGGGTTTGCCATTCGCCCACTGGCTACGGATTGAGCACCGCGTTCGGCACGAGCGCGGGCACGCAGGACTTTGACAGCGTCATGCAATCCGATGTCATTTTGGTGATCGGAGCCAATCCAACCGATGCCCACCCGGTTTTCGCCAGCCGCATGAAGAAGCGGCTCAGGCAGGGCGCGAAGCTGATTGTTATCGATCCCCGCCGGATCGATCTGGTCCGTTCTGCGCATATTGAAGCGGCGCATCACCTTGCTTTGACGCCCGGCACCAATGTCGCGGTGCTAACGGCGGTGGCTCATGTGATCGTCACCGAGGGGCTGGCGGACGAAGCCTTCATCCGTGAACGCTGTGACTGGGACGAATATCAGGACTGGGCGCATTTCGTTTCCGATAAGAAACATTCGCCCGAAACGCTTGAGCCGGTAACCGGCGTGCCGGCCAGCGAATTGCGCGGTGCGGCGCGGCTCTATGCCACAGGCGGTAATGGCGCGATCTATTATGGGCTGGGCGTGACCGAGCATAGCCAGGGTTCGTCCACGGTGATGGCAATTGCCAACCTTGCCATGGCGACCGGTAACATCGGCAGGCCGGGCGTGGGCGTGAATCCTCTGCGCGGCCAGAACAATGTGCAGGGTGCTTGCGACATGGGCAGTTTCCCGCACGAGTTGGCTGGTTACCGGCACATCTCGGACGCGGCGGTACGCTCCAGTTTTGAAGCGGACTGGAACGTCACGCTCGATCCCGAACCGGGCCTCAGGATCAACAACATGATCGATGCCGCGATCGATGGGTCTTTCCGCGCGATCTATATTCAGGGCGAGGATATCCTCCAGTCCGATCCCAACACAAGGCACGTTGCGGCAGGGCTGGCGGCGATGGACTGCGTTATCGTCCATGACTTGTTCCTCAACGAGACGGCCAATTACGCGCATGTCTTCCTGCCCGGTTCGACTTTTCTGGAAAAGAACGGGACTTTCACCAATGCCGAACGCCGCATCCAGCTGGTGCGAAAGGTGATGGAACCGGCGAATGGACTCGAGGACTGGGAAGTCACGCAGGCGCTTGCCAACGCGCTGGGGCAGGAATGGAGCTACACCCATCCCGCGCAGATAATGGACGAGATTGCCCGGCTGACCCCGGCCTTCGCAGGTGTCACTTTCGATCGGCTTGAGAGCGAAGGATCGCTGCAATGGCCGGTCAATGCGGGCAATCCGGATGGCTCTCCGGTGATGCATGTCGATGGTTTTGTGCGCGGCAAGGGCCGGTTTGTGGTCACTGATTACATTCCGACCGATGAAAAGACCGGACCGCGCTTCCCGCTTCTGCTCACTACGGGACGTGTCCTGACGCAATACAACGTCGGTGCGCAGACCCGGCGCACGGCCCAAACCGTCTGGCATTCCCAAGACGTGCTGGAAATTCATCCTTCCGACGCTGAGAACCGGGGCCTTGCCGATGGTGACTGGGTGCGCCTCGCCAGCCGCACTGGCCAGACGACGTTGCGCGCGAAAGTGACCGACCGCGTTGCGCCGGGGGTGGTCTATACCACTTTCCACCACCCAGAGACGCAGGCCAATGTGGTCACGACCGATTTTTCTGACTGGGCAACCAATTGCCCTGAATACAAAGTGACGGCCGTGCAGGCATCGCCGTCCAACGGGCCGAGCGAATGGCAGGAGGATTACGCGCAGCTCACCAAGCGCTCTCGCCGGATCGCACCGGCAGAGCCCGCGGAGTAGGCCGATGGAAATTGCTCGATTGCGTGACATGGCACAGCAGATCGCCCGCAATTTTGCCGTGCTGGGCGAAGCGGAAGCAGCGGCCGCTACTGCCGATCACATCGCCAAATTCTGGGATCCGCGCATGAAAGCGCAATTGCTGGCCGAAGAGCCGGGTGAATTGCCGCCGGTGGTGGCGCTGGCGTTAGAGAAGCTCGCGTTTGCGGGTCAGACTTCTAAACCCGGCTGACCGATTCGGCCTCATTGCCAAGGTGAGCATAGCCATCGCGGCGCGCACCATCCTTGCCCAGTGGCAAACTTGCCCGCATGGCGGGGTCAACGGGACGCAGGCAATATCCGCCGGTCGGGGCAGTTTCCACCAATCCCGCAAGTCCCGCAGTTCCAAGCTTGCCCCGCAGCCGAGAGACATGAACGGCAAGGCTGTTGGTTTCCGGCACAAAACCCATCCGCCAGACATCCTTGACCAGCGATTGTTTGCTGACTGGCCGTCCCGGCGAATCGGCAAGGCGCCACAGCAAGCCGAATTCGCGCGGGTGCAGGCCAAGTGGGCGATCATCGACGAACGCTTCGCGCGCGAGCAGGTCAAGGCTCAACCGGCCCAGCCGGCGATAGCGCGGCAGTGTGTCTTCAAGCTCGGCCAGGCGCAGGGCCCGCGCTTCCAGCTCTGGCAGGGCGATTTCGTCGCCCGTCACTTCGCCAAAACCCATCCGCAGCATGCGCGCGCGGGCGACCGGGTCGTTGATGCCGACAAGCAGCACAAGCCTGCGCGAGAGCCTGCCGTGGCGGGCAAGGAAGCGCAGCCACAACGCAGGCGTCATGCCTTTGGCAGAGGCAATTCCCATGCATTCTTCGCTGGCGCGTTCTTCAGGCAGCATCGTCCACCCGCATTCTCGCAAGTCGAGATGCGGCGGTATCGCTTTCGCGGTTAGCCAGCGAAATTCGCGCAAGCCCTACTCCCTATCGCCATGCCAGTTCATCGTCCCCACTTTCGGGCAAACGAATCGCTGGCCAGGCACTCACCGACTCATAGCAAGAACAGGTAGTTAACGAGAGTCCGGGTTGCGCGGCAATCAGTTGTCGGAACTATTTACGCCCATGCTGGACAAATACCGCTTGATGTTGCGGCCAGCCTGGCGGAGCCTTTGCTCATTTTCCACCATGGCAATTCGCACGTATCCTTCGCCGTCTTCGCCATAGCCGACTCCGGGCGCAACCGCGACTTCGGCTTGTGTGAGCAGTTGCTTGGAAAATTCCAGGCTGCCCATTTCGGCCAGTGCAGGCGGTAGCGGCGCCCAGGCGAACATGGAGGCGCTTGGGCTTGGAATTTCCCAGCCTGCACGGCCAAACGCCTCTACCATCACGTCGCGGCGCTTGCGGTAAAGCTTGCGATTATTCTCGACGATGTCCTGCGGACCGTTGAGCGCAGCCACGGCAGCGGCCTGGACCGGGGTAAAAGCTCCATAATCGATGTAACTCTTCACACGGCTGAGCGCATCGATCAGCTTTTTGTTGCCGACCGCAAAGCCCATGCGCCACCCGGCCATGGAGTAAGTCTTGCTCATCGAGGTAAACTCAACCGCGACGTCTTTTGCACCCGGAACTTCCAGAATGGAGCGGGTCGGTTTGCCGTCATAGTAGAGCTCGGAATAAGCAAGGTCGGACAGGATCCAGATCTTGTTTTCCTTGGCCCAGGCAACAAGCCGTTCGTAAAATTCGATGTCCACCGTCTCGGCTGTCGGATTGGATGGGTAATTGACGATCAGCACGGTCGGGCGCGGCACGGTGAAGTGCATCGCCTTTTCCAGTGCTTCCCAATACTGCTCGTTTGGCGTTGTCGGCACGGAGCGAATCGAGGCCCCGGCGATGATGAAACCGAATGTGTGGATCGGGTAACACGGGTTGGGTGCCAGCACAGTATCGCCCGGCGCGGTGATTGCAGTGGCGAGGCTGGCGAGCCCTTCCTTCGAGCCGAGCGTGACGACGACTTCGTTCTCTGGATCAAGATCGACACCGAAACGGCGCGCGTAATAATTGGCCTGAGCCTTGCGCAGGCCCGGTATTCCCTTTGATTGCGAATAGCCGTGCGCGTGTGGATTTTGCGCCACTTCGCACAGCTTGTCGATCACATGCTGGGGCGGCGGCAAGTCAGGATTGCCCATGCCCAGATCGATGATGTCCTGGCCCGCCTGACGCGCCGCGTGCCGCATCGCATTTACTTCGGCGATGACATATGGCGGCAGTCGCTTGATGCGGTAGAATTCGTCTTCCATGACCTCGGTGCAATCTGTTTGAATGGCGGCCCCATTGCCGCATCGCCCATTTAGGCGATAAACCGGCTCTGGCAAATGGATGATGAACAGGTCAGAATGATTGTCATTGGGAGAGGACTCACAGATCGGTCCATGGCGGGCCGGAACAACGATGCGCTAATGGAGTCCGACTAGCAATGCCAGACAAGCGGCAGCCGCCGGCTGATGCAGCCGAATTGCTCGATGAGATCGTCCGAACCCAGGGTCAGGCGATGACGATGCTTTTGCCGGGGATTTTCGGGCAGCTTTCACCAGGTGAGGCGACGCATGGCGAAGGCGAGGAACCCCAGATCCACTGGGCAGAGCTTGCGCGCACGCTTCAGGACATGTGGAATAATTATCAAAAGGATCAGGCCGAAAAGGCGCCGCAGCCGGCAGCGCATTATTCGGATCCGGCGAAATGGATTGCCGCTGCAGAAGGCGTTCTTCGCGCTTTGCCGATTTCCGATCCGGCCAGACAGAAGCAGTTGTGGGAAGATGGGCTGGACTTGTTCCAGACCGTGCTTGGCCAATACGGCATTGGCCCCAAAGGCGAAACGGAGAATGTGGAGGGGCCGCAAATGCCCCGCAGCGACCGCCGCTTTGCCGATCCGCTTTGGCGGGAGAATCCGTTCTTCGCCGTTCTCCACCAGTCCTATCTGATGCTCTGTGAAGAGCTGATGGACATGGCGCACAGCAGCGATGGGCTGGACGCGGCCAAGAAGGCCCAGCTGGTTTTTGCCACCCGCGCCCTCACCGATGCGCTGAGTCCTTCCAATTTCGCGCTGACCAATCCCGCGGTGCTTGCGCGTGCGAGGGAAACCGGCGGGCAGAGCCTTGTCGACGGGATGAAGAACATGCTCCGGGACTTGCAGCGCGGGCAGCTCAGCCACACTGACCATGATGCCTTCGAACTCGGCGGCACTATCGCCAACACCCCCGGCAAAGTTATCCATGAGACGCCGCTTTACCAGCTGATCCAGTATATGCCGACCACTGAAAAGGTGCTGAAGGTGCCGCTGGTGATCTTCCCGCCCTGGATCAACCGGTTCTATATTCTCGATCTCAATCAGAAGAAGAGCTTCGTGCGCTGGGCCGTGGAGCAGGGCATCAGCACGTTCATGGTGTCATGGAAATCGGCCGATGCATCGATGGCCGATCTGACATGGGACGATTATATCGCGGCGCAGATGGATGCGATCGATCATGTCTGCACGCGGCTCAATGTGCCCTCGGTTCACGCTATCGGTTATTGCGTGGCGGGAACCACGCTGGCGGCGACGCTGGCGGTAATGGCGCGCAAGGGGATCGCCGACAAAGTGGAGAGCGCCACGTTCTTCACCGCACAAGTCGATTTCGAGGATGCCGGTGATCTGAAGCATTTTGTCGACGATAGTCAGATCGAAGTGCTGCGCACTCTCGCCACCGATGGCTATGTCGATGGGCGATACCTTGCCGCGACATTCAACTTGCTGCGCGGCAATGATCTGATCTGGAGATATGTTGAAAACAATTATCTGAAGGGGCGGGACTATCCCGCGTTCGATCTGCTGTACTGGAATGGAGACTACACCAATCTGCCGGCCAAATGGCATCGCGATTACTTGCGCGAACTATACCGGGACAATCGCCTGATCCAGCCTGATTCGTTGCAAGCCTGCGGCGTGCCGATTGACCTGCGGAAGATCGAAACGCCCTGCTACATACAGGCAGGGCGGGAAGATCATATCGCACCTGCGAAAAGCGTCTGGAAGCTGACGCGGCATCTGGCCGGCCCATGGAGGTTCCTGCTGGCCGGATCGGGGCATATTGCCGGTGTCGTCAATCCTCCTTCGGCAAACAAGTACCAGTACTGGACCAATGATGGCCCGGCCGAATCGCTTGCCGAGTTTTCCGAAGGCGCGGCCGAGCATCCGGGCAGTTGGTGGCCGGACTGGCTGGATTGGCTGATCCAGCGCAATCCCAGGCAAGTCGCGGTGCGCGGCAAGCGCAAGCCCGGCAGTAAGTCCGACCCGGCGATCGAGGACGCGCCCGGCCGCTATGTGAAGTCACGTTAGCACCCCGCGATGTTCATAGCCGCATGGCAGTTTGCCGAGGGCAATGCTGCACTGCACAAAAATTGCTTGACCTTGGGTTCGGCGAACTCTATTGTGCACTGCAACATAAGCGGTTTGGCCGCAGATTTTGCTGAGGACATGCTTGATGCCCGATAGTGACGCCACAAAGCCCAAAACTGCTGCGAAAGCGAAATCCGCTTCCAGGCGCAGGACGAAATCAGCCGCTCCGCCAAAGCCCGCGAGCAGCGCAAAGTTCCAAACAGCTACTGTTTCAGCCAATTCTTCGATCATAATGAGCAAGGATGAGATCATGAAGATGAACGAAAAATTCACTGGCGGCCTTGAGGCGATGATGTCCGATGCCCAGTCAAAGGCTCAGGAAGCGTTCGAGAAGAGTTCTGTTCTTTTCGGCGACTGCGGTGAGTTCGCGAAAGGCAATGTCGAAGCCGTGGTCCAGTCCGGAAAGATCCTGTCCGAAGGCCTGCAGGACATGAGCACCAATCTGGTCGCTGAGGGCCGGTCGGCTTTTGAAGCGGCTTCTGCCGATATCAAGGGCATGGGCGCCGCCAAATCGCCAACCGACTTGCTCCAGATTCAGGGCGAAATGGTCCGCAAGAATTTCGATATGGCAGTCGCTTCTGGCTCGAAGAACCTTGAAGCCATGCTCAGGATCGCCAGTGAAGCGATGGCCCCGATGTCGAGCCGCGTCGCCGTGGCTGCCGAAAAGGTTCGCCAAACGGCGGTCTGACCGCAAGTATGATTTTGCCTGGCTGCCAGCCTGCAGGGGCTGCTGCAAGGGGGCGATGAAATCACCAGGAGGCCGGGCGGTAGCGATATCGCCTGGCCTCTTTGTTCTTTTGTAACTGAAAATTGCGAAGGCAGGCCTTGTAGATTCACCCCGCTTTGCGATATTCTGAAACTATGCACGTGAAGATCGACAATGAGCCTGGCTTTGAATTCCTGAATTTTCGGGCTGGCGATGACCGTGATGATGGGAAAGGCGACCCAGGCGATGGCGAGGGCCAGACTGGCGTTGCCACAAAGACGCGCACCAAATCCAAGAAGCCAAGCCAGTTCAAGGTATTGATGCTGAACGATGATTACACGCCCATGGAATTCGTGGTGCTGGTTCTCAAGCGGTTTTTTGGAATGGATATGGAACAAGCGACGCGGGTTATGCTCCATGTTCATCAGCGGGGCGTCGGCATCTGCGGTATCTTTCCTTACGAGATTGCCGAAACCAAGGTGAATCAGGTGATGGACTTCGCGCGGGAAAACCACCACCCGCTGCAGTGCACACTCGAAAAAGCCTGAGGACCGCAAATTCAGGTCGAGAAATTGGGGGTGGGTGCGCTCAACCTCGGCCCGCACCGGGTTGAAACTCCCCAAGGCCCGCAAAATTGTTCTCTGTGGGATGGGGGCTTGCCCCTGATGTGCGGCTAAGGGTAATGCCGCGTTAAGGCCGCTTTGGCGGCCACCAATCCACTGCAAGGCTTTCGCCGGATGCAAAGCAGGGCCAGCCGCTTGAATTTCCTCACTGCAATCGACCGATATATCCTCCGATTGGTGCTGATCCCGATGTTCGGTATCTTCATGCTGGCGGCTTCGTTGCTTGTGCTCGAAAAGATGCTGCGGCTGTTCGATTTCGTGGCGACGGAAGGCGGCCCTGTCAGCGTCGTGTTCAAGATGCTGGCCAATCTTCTGCCCGAATATGCCAGCCTGGCGATCCCGCTTGGCCTCATGCTTGGCATCCTGCTTGCCTTCCGCAAGCTGGCAATATCGAATGAGCTGGATGTGATGCGCGCCGTTGGCCTCAGTTATACGCGGCTGCTTCGTGTTCCCTATCTCATCACCTTTGTGCTGGTCGCCGTGAATTTCGCGATCGTCGGCTATATGCAGCCTGTTGCGCGTTATTATTACGAGCAGCTGCAATATGAACTGCGATCCGGTGCGCTGGGCGCGTCGATCAAGGTTGGAGAATTCACCACCCTCAAGGATCGCATGGCGCTTCGGATCGATGAGAGCCAGGATGATGGCCGCCGATTGATCGGTATTTTTGCGCGGGTGGCCAACAACAAGGGGCAAGTGCTTTCCATCTCTGCACAGGAAGGCCGCTTTCTTGCGCTGCAGGACAAGTCCGACACGATCGTTCTGCGATTGATCGAAGGTCAGATCGTGCAGGACATGCCGGGGCAGGACCCGCGCGTCCTCAGTTTTTCGCGGCACGACCTTCCCATTGATTTGCCGACAATTGAAAAGTTCCGTGAGCGAGGCGGCAAAAACCGGGAATATATCCTGCCCGAACTGCTGCGTATCGGCTGGAGCGATGAGAGCTCGGTGGGCGAGCGTGCTGCGGGCCAGGCCTCGTTCAACTACCGGATGGTCGAAGTCATCATGATGCTGTTGCTGCCGCTGATGGCCGTCGCGCTGGCGATCCCGCCCAAGCGATCAACCTCGGCGCTTGGTCTGTTCGTCTCGATTGTGTTGGTCGTCGCTTATCACAAGGTGAATCAATATGGCGAAGGCGTCGCGTCTTTGGGGCGGATCGATCCGGCGCTGGCGCTGTGGGGGCCCTTTGCGGTCTTCGCTGTGATGATCCTGTGGATGTATTACCGGGTTGCCTATGTTCCGGGCGGGCAGGCGATTGGCTGGCTTGAAAAATTCGCCGCAAATGTGGGCAAGTGGCTCAGGGCATTGCTTAAGCGTCAGCACCATTTGCCCCAGCTTCGCGAGGCGATTGGGGATTAGGCCATGCATCTGGAATTCTTCCCCTCCCGCACGTTGACTGTATATTTGTCGCGGCTGTTCATTGCCCGTCTATTTGCCGTTCTGGCGATGCTGGTGATGGTGCTCATGATGCTGGACCTGCTGGGAGAGAGCGGACGCATTCTTGAGAATCCCGCGAATGGTGAAGCCCAGCTGGTTTATTACGCGTCGCTGCGAATTCCACAGCTGATCGCGCGTTTCCTGCCCTATTCGGCGCTGTTGGCGACGATTATCACTCTGGCGACACTCAATCAGAACAGCGAGGTCGTTGCCATGAAGGCATCAGGCCTGTCTGCGCATCAGGTGTTGGCGCCTCTGATCCTGTCTGCGCTTGCTGTCTCTGTCTTCAGCTTTGTGTTCAATGAGAGGATCGTGACCCGCGCGACTTCCACCCTGGTTGCGTGGAAATCTGCGGATTATGGCCCGGTTCCAACGGATTCGGGGGTTCGCAGCAATGTTTATCTGAGTGATGGACAAGAGATACTGATGGCCGCGACGCTTACTGGCCGAGGTAAGGCGATCGAGATGAGCCGCGTCACGTATTACAGACGCAACAGCAAGGGCATGCTGGTCGAGCAAATGCGCAGCGCGCGCGCGACATTTGCCGATCCAGGCTGGACGCTGGAAAATCCGGTGCGCTTCAATACAGAAACGACCGCGACGACGACACTGAAAGCCGCGACGGTGGCACCCGGCATTACTCCAGCACAAGTGGCAATCAGCAAGGTTAATGCTGCTACCCAAGACATCTTTGAGCTGAGAGCGTCTATCAAGGCGCTGCGCGCTGCCGGACGGCGCACCAGTGAGCTGGAAGCGGCGTGGTGGCACAAGATATCCGGGCCGCTTTCCGCCGTGCTGATGCCGCTGCTGGGCGCGGTTGCCGCGTTCGGGCTGGCGCGCTCGGGTCATCTGTTGATCCGTTCGGTGATCGGTATGGCGCTGGGCTTTACCTATTTCGTGTTGGACAACGCTGCGCTCGCGATGGGCAATTTCGGTGGATACTCACCGATGGTCGCGGCTTGGGCGCCGTTCCTTCTCTTCGCTCTTGTGGGCGAAGCGGTGCTGATCCGGACCGAAGAATAGCCGCGCGCAATAATGTCGGCGCGGCATCTGGCGATCGTCCCCGCCTGCCCGAGATGTGCAGATTTACAGACCTATTGACAATGCAGCGCGCTGGTTCACACTCTCCGTCTGGTCTGGGGGAGATGGATCATAGCAAAGCTCATCATCGAAGTGCGTATGAACGAGGTGGCGCGCAAGGATGCCAATCCGAACGTCCCCTACACGCCTGAAGAGATCGTAGCCGACGCGATCGCATGCCACGAGGCGGGTGCGGCCATCACCCATTTTCATGCCCGCAATCCCGATGGCAGCGAATCGAATCGCATCGAGGATTATCGAGCGGTGGTGAGCGGTATTCGCAGTCAATGCGATGCCCTGATTCACCCCACGCTCGGCCAGTTCGATAGCGTTAAGCCGGATCAGCGGCTCGATCATTTCCGGTTGCTTTATGAGGAGGGTCTGGCCCCGGACATGGCGCCGCTCGATACCGGATCGAACAACATTGATGTTTTTGATCCGGGCACGGCCCAGTTCGTGGGGGAGGGATCGGTATATGTGAATACCGCTGCCAACCTTCGCTACATGGCTGGAAAGCTGGCCGAATGGGGGGTCAGGCCGCAAATGTGCGCCTGGTCTGTTCCCAACCTGAGACTTGCCGGAGCATTCCTGGCGGCTGGATTGGTGCCGCAGCCGAGTTTCGTGACTTTGGTGCTTTCGGGCGGCGGTGCGATTGTTGGGCACCCGGCGACACCGGCGGGGCTGCGCGCTTACCTCGACAATATGCCGGACCAGAAGATGGAATGGAGCGTGCTGTGCGGCGGGGCCGAAATTTTCCCGCTTGTGCCCGAAATCCTTTCAGCAAGCGGTCATATTTCGGTTGGACTGGGAGATGCCCCCTATACGTCTATGGGCGAGCCCGCCAATTCTGATATCGTCCGGCGCATCGTGGAAATGGCGCAAGAGGCCGGGCGCGAAATTGCAACACCGCAAGAGGCGCGGGCAATGCTTGCCCCGCAACATGAGACGGTCTGTTAATCAGGGAAATCTGACAGGGAGACAGACGATGGCAACACAGGAACTTACAAGGGATGCCGTGAAGGACGAGGCCGATACCATTCTGGCGGTCTCCTCGGACTCGCACATCACCGAGCCACCTGAGATGTATCTGGATTTCATCGATCCGGAATTCCGGGACCGCGCTCCCTACGTTGCAGTCGATGATGACAAAGGGGGCGAGGCTTTCTTTGTGGATGGCTTTGCCCGGCCTATCGCGCTGGGTTTACTGGCCGCCGCGGGCAAGCAGCCGCACGAACTCAAACTGACCGACGAAAAATTCTCCGACCTTCATCGTTCTGGATGGGATCCGGCCTATCGCGTGGCCGATCAGGACCGCGATGGCGTGCAGGCTGAATTCATTTATCCCACGGTTGGCATGTTGCTGTGCAACCATCCGGATGCGCAATACAAGAACGCCTGTAGCTGGGCCTATAATCGCTGGCTGGAAACTTATGTCGGGGCGGTGCCTGACCGGCTTTACGGGCTGGGCCAGATCATCATGATCTCGCCAGAGCAGGCGATTGCCGATCTGCGTAAGATCAAGGACATGGGCTTCAAGGGCGCGATGCTCGCAAGTGAGCCGGAGACGGACGACGATTATGACCAGCCGCTGTGGGACCCGTTCTGGGCCGCTGCGGTCGAGATGGAAATGCCGATCAGCTTTCACGTGCTGACAGGTGGGATGACCAAGAGCTTTATCGAGGGCAACAACGTGCTGTCGGGCGTTCAAAGGACAGGCAAGGCCTTGCGCGAGGCAGGTCGCGGTCCGGGAATTACGCGCTCGTTCAACATCGTCCGCAACTGCCAGGATATTCTGGCCATGTTCATTTTTGGGAGGGTGTTTGAGCGGCACCCCGATCTCAAGGTTGTCTGTGTCGAAGCCGATGCAGGCTGGGCGCCGCATTACATGTACCGCATGGACCATCAGTATAAACGCCACCGGCACTGGAGCGGTTTCCGTGACCTCTCGAAATTGCCATCGGAGTTTTTCAGGGAAAACATCTACCTGACTTTTCAGGACGATTTCACCGCTTTTGAGTTCGTGTCCTACATGAATCCGCGCCGACTGATGTGGGCAAGTGATTTCCCGCATTCGGATTCGACATGGCCGTGGAGCCAGGATGTGATTGCCGCGCAGACAGGCAATCTGTCGCAGCAGGAGAAAGAGTGGATTCTGCGGGACAATTGCGCGGAATTATACCAAATTGATGTTATCTGACTGGGGCAATGCTGGGGCCACAATCATATCCCAGCATTGCAGCATTGGCGCGGGGACCCACTTCTGGTAACCATGCCAGCCTGATCAGGGAACAAACAGACGTGTCGCAGACCACCATTGACGAGAGCAAGCTGCCTTTCTGGAAACGCTCGCATTATCTTGACCGGATGACGCTGGGCCAGCTGGTTTCAGCCTACTTCCAGCATTATACCATTGTCGTCTATTTGGTGGCGGCGGCGCTGTGCATCATCGGCGCGGTGGTCTGGCCCGCCGGGCTGTGGCAGACTGTTGGGGCGATAGCTGCGGCGGTCCTTGTCTATCCGCTGGTCTGGCACCTGCTTCATCAATATGTCCTGCACAGCCAGTGGATGTACAAGATCAACTGGCTCTCGCCGACCTGGAAGCGCATCCATTACGATCATCATCAGGACCCGAACCACCTGGAAGTGCTGTTCGGCGCATTGCACACGACGCTGCCGACCATTGCTGCGGCGACTTTGTCGATCGGCTGGCTGATTGGCGGGGTGGGCGGCGCGCTGGCCGCCTTTGCCACAGGTATCCTCACCACTTGCTATTACGAGTTTATGCATTGCATCCAGCACTTGTCCTTCAAGCCGAAATGGAAATGGGTGCAGTTCATGAAGCAGCGCCACACCGAGCATCATTATTTTGATGAGGACGGCAATTTCGGCATTACCAATTATGCTTGGGACCGGCTGCTCGGCACGTACTACGTGAAGAAGGATCGGCCCAATCGCAGTCCGACCGTCTTCAACCTTGGCTATACCGAGGAGATCGCCGTGGATTACCCTTGGGTGAAAGAGCTTTCCGGTGGCATAGCCAGCGGCCATCCGCGCCGCAGGGCGATGGATGCACAGGGCAGCGCGCAGCAAGACGAGCCGGCCTGAGAACGGATCTTCAGCCGGCCGTTAGGAGAGCTTCGGTAATGAGTGATGTGACGGTCGCCCCGGTCGCGGGAAAGCGTGAACGCCGGGAGTTTATCGACCTTGCCTATCGCCTCAATGCCGATGATCCCAACTGGGTCCCACCTTTGCGCGTGGATGTCGCCGAAATGCTTGATGAGAAGAAGAATCCCTTCTTCTCCCATGCAGAAATGCAGCTGTTCCTGGCTCGGCGTGCGGGTAGGGTAACGGGCCGGATATCCGCCCATATCGACTACCTTTCCCATGAACTTCCGCCAGAGCAGGGCATGGGCCCCGGCACAGGCAACTGGGGCCTTTTTGAATCCGAGGATGAGCAGAGCGCCGCTGCCCTGATCGCTGCCGCCGAAGCTTGGCTGCGCGAAAAGGGTATGACCAAAGTGCTCGCGCCCATCAGCCTTTCGATCTGGGACGAGCCGGGGCTGCTGGTAAAGGGGCACGATCATCCGCCCACGATCATGATGGGGCACGACAACCCCGCTTATCAGGGCTGGATCGAGGCGCAGCGCTATAGCGTTGCCAAGACGCTTTATACTTATGCTGTCAATGTGGCGGATGGCCTCCCGCCGCTGATCAACCGGATCGTCGCGTCAGGTGAAAAGAACCCGCGTATCCGCATACGCAAGGCCGATATCAGCCGCGTCAGGGAAGAGGCGGACACGCTGTTTCGGATTCTCAACGATGCATGGGCCACCAATTGGGGCTTTGTCCCGATTACCGATCAGGAGATCCAGTACATCACGAAAAAGATGCGGCCGCTGGTCCGGCCAGACTTGCTTCGGTTTGCCGAACTGGACGGCGAACCGGTGGCTTTCATGCTCACTTTTCCGGACATGAATGAATTGATCAAACCGTTTGGCGGAAGGCTGCTTCCATTCAACTTCCTTAAACTGCTGGCCTGGCTTCGCAAGCCTGAGGCAAAGCTTATGCGCGTGCCGTTAATGGGTGTGGTCAAGCGCCTCCAGAGCTCTCGCCTTGCGAGCCAGCTTGCCTTGATGATGGTAGAGTTCATTCGCCGGGATGCGACGGTGGCATATGGTACGAAACGCGCAGAGATGGGTTGGATTCTGGAAGATAATCAGGGGATGGTAGCCATCGCAAATGCGATCGAAAGCGAAGTAAACCGAGAATATTCAATCTATGGCAAGACGCTTTGAGGGCTTGATTCGACAAGCCGCGCTTGGTTTCTAATCTTCGGGCAGGGCGCTGTCGG
>JAHRVR010000138.1 GCA_019090585.1 Sphingomonadaceae bacterium | reverse complement strand
GATCGTCTCATCGATGTCCTGCATGGGCAGATAGGCCGCACCAACCAGCCGCTTGGGCGCATAGTTGCAAAAATCGGCAAGCCAGTGATTATAGGCTTCGAAACTGGCAAGGTAGAGATCGTTGTTGGCGGTGCCCAGCGGTCCGCCGCCAAACATCACGGCTGCCTCGACACCGTCCGTGTCCATGTCCTCCAGCCGCTTGGCCGGTTCCCAGTTGCCAGCGCGAAGCAAATCCATTTTGCCTTCAGGTCTGAATTTCTTGCCCTGACCGGATACTGCCGAAAGCAGGTTGATCGGCTTGCGGGTGCCTTCAAACTCCATCCAGTCATTCTTGTCATCGGGGCCGCCGGCCACGAATTTCGGCGCTAGCCCGGCGAATTTCTTCGGCAGGTAATCGTCCCAGAATGTCGGCACGGGGTTAACATGTGCATCAGCATCAATAAGCTGCATCGCCTCACTCCCTTTCCGGTAAACCTCTCAACCTGACGCCGACTATGCCCAGTTGGCGGCGGCGCCACTTTCATGTCTGCAGGCTCTCAACTAGGCCCAAATCTGTCAACATGTGCATCGCTAACAAGGCAGATACGTAAATATAGAAACTGGCGATTTGGCGCATTGCCATTTCCAACTGCGCTCCGCAGGGATAACCTTGCAGACAACTATAACAACGATTGGCGGGAAGAGCGATGGAATACGATCTGATCGTACGCGGCGGCACTGTGGTGGATGGAACCGGGTTGCCACGGCGCCGCATAGATATTGGCATCAAGCGCGGCAAGATCGCGCGCATGGGCCGGCTTGGTAATGCTACCGCGAAAGAGGAGATCGACGCGACGGGACGGATCGTCGCTCCCGGTGTTGTCGATGCCCATACGCATTACGATCCGCAGATCACTTTCGATCCTTACGCCACCATGTCCTGCTTCCACGGCGTGACGACCGTGCTGGCGGGAAACTGCGGCTTTTCCGCCGCGCCTTGCAAGACCGAAGATCAGGAATACCTCAAGAACATCTTCGCCCGGGTGGAGGACATGGACCCCATCGCGCTGAACGGCGTACGCTGGGACAAGTTCGAAACCTTCGATCAATTCCTCGATATGCTGCGCGGCAATCTGGGCATCAATTTCGCCTGCTATGTCGGCCATTCCAATGTCCGCCGATGGGTGATGGGCGATGCCGCGATTGAGCGCACCGCGACGCTGCAAGAACTGGACGCGATGAAGGACATCGTGCGCCGCGCCATGGAAGCAGGCGCTGCCGGTTTCTCCACATCACTGCTTGGCACTCATCTTGATACGCAGGACCGGCCCGTTCCATCGCGACTTGCGGACAACGAAGAGATTCTCGCTCTGGCCGAGGCGGCGGGCGATGCGGGCAGCGGCTCCATCTGCTTCCTGCCCGAAGGGACGATCCGCGGCATGTCCAGCGTGGACCACGATTTCATAACCGAAATAGCAAAGCGCAGCGGCTTGCCTGTCATCGTCCAGGGGCTTGGCGGTCGCGGCAAGACCGATGTTCCGGGGAGCGGCTGGGAAGCCGCCTTGGAAGCGCTCGACAAGGCGCAGGAGGACGGAACACCGTTCTATTCGATGCTGATCGCCCGTCCCTTTGACCGGCAAGTGGCCTTCGACGAAACAAACCACCACTGGCAGGCCTGCGGGCTGTGGCATACGATGACGCTCATGCCGATCGAGGAGCGCCGGGCACTCCTCAAAGACCCGGAGGCGCGCGAGGACATGCGCTTTGGCATCGAGAACCCGAACACCGACGCGGACAAAGGCACGACCATTCCCCCGCCGCGTTGGCCCGTCGTTTTTGTCGATAATTCACCGAGCCTGCCTGAAGAAAAGCATCAAGGCAAAAGCATCGCCCAGTTGGCCGAAGATGCAGGCGTGGCGCCTGGTGACTATGCGCTCGACCTGGCGCTGGCCGATGATTTTGCAACCAAGCTACGCTGGCGAATGAACAGTCCGGAATGGGAATCTTCGGTTGAAAAAACACTGTCCGATCCGCGCATGCTGATCGGCACGTCCGATGGCGGCGCTCATCTGGCGAAGGACGATCAGGCGGACTGGAGTTCATATTTTCTGGGCACCTGGGTGCGCGACAGGAAAATCTCGTCACTTGAGGAAGGCGTGCGGCAAATCACACAAGTGCCCGCCGCCCTGCTGGGCTTTGCCGACCGTGGCACACTGCACGTTGGCGGCTGGGCAGATATCATGATCTTCGACGCGGACGAGATCGGGCCGCTGCGCAAGGACTTTGTTCGCGACCTGCCCGGCGGCGTGGGCCGCTACAAAGCCTATGGCAAAGGCGTTTACGCCACCATCGTCAACGGCCAGCCGATCGTGCTCGACGGGGAATTGACCGGCCGGTTGCCCGGCATGGTTGTGACCCCGGGATAAGGTCGTTCAGCCTCCAAAGCGATCTCAAGCCCAGTGGGATCGCCTCGCGACTCCGAGATCCCAGAAAAACAGGGATGTGGAGCGATCAATCCGATTCAATCAGATCGGAAAAAACGCTCTGAATACGCTTACTGACACAGGCCATATTGCTTCGTAAGAAGCTGCGCTAAACTGCGGGGCAGAAACAGGAGGTTCCACCCGTGCCGCAAACCCGCATCCGCAATGCCGCCTTGCGTTCGAAAGTCATGAGCGCCGATGATGCCGCCGCGCTGATCGCGCCCGGCACCACCGTGGGCATGAGCGGTTTTACCGCTGCTGGCTATCCCAAGCTGGTGCCGCCCGCGCTGGCATCGCGAATCGAGGCCGCCCATGATGCCGGCGACCCCTTCACCATCAAGGTCTGGACCGGCGCATCGACCGGGCCTGAACTGGACGGCGCGCTGGCCAAGGCCAAAGGCATCGACTTTCGCCTGCCCTACAATTCCGACCCAACTGCGCGCGAACAGATCAACCGCGGGGAAATGGAGTACTTCGATCTTCACCTCAGCGAAGTCGCACCTATGGCCTGGCAGGGTTTCCTCGGCCCGCTCGATACCGCGCTGATCGAAGTTACCGCGATCCACGAGGACGGAACGCTGGTGCCTTCAACATCGGTCGGCAACAACCAGACCTGGCTCGATCTTGCCGATCAAGTGATTGTCGAAGTTAACTCCTGGCAGAATGAGCGGCTGGAAGGGATGCATGACATCTATGCCAATCCCGCCTTGCCGCCCCGCCGCGTCCCGATCCCGCTGGTGCGAACGGACGAGCGCATCGGCCAGCCGACCTTTCACTGCGATCCGGCCAAAGTGGTCGCCGTGGTCGAAAGTGAACGGCCAGACCGCAACCACGCGTTCAAAGCGCCCGATGATTGCTCACGCACCATTGCCGGGCATATCCTGGAGTTCCTTGCCCATGAAGTGAAGCTTGGCCGCCTGCCACCCTCACTGCTGCCGCTGCAATCGGGTGTTGGCAATATCGCCAATGCCGTGTTGGGCGGGCTGATCCACTGCCCATTCGACAACCTGACCGCGTTCACCGAAGTGCTGCAAGATGGCATGCTGGACCTGATCGACAGCGGAAAGCTGCTGACGGTTTCAACCACCGCGCTAACGCTCGGCGCTGATTACATGGATCGCTTCAGCCGGGATATCGAGACATATCGAGACCGCATCATCCTGCGCCCGCAAGAGATAACCAATCATCCCGAGCTGATCCGGCGGCTGGGCTGCATCGCCATGAACGGCATGATCGAGGCCGACATTTACGGCAATGTGAACTCAACTCACATCATGGGATCGCGCATCCAGAACGGCATCGGCGGCTCGGGCGATTTTGCTCGCAACGCCTATATATCGATCTTCATGAGCCCATCGGTCGCCAAAGGCGGCGCGATTTCGACCATCGTCCCGCAAGTCTCCCATGTCGATCATATCGATCAGGACGTGCAAGTGCTGGTGACCGAACACGGGCTGGCCGACTTGCGCGGACATTCACCCAAACAACGGGCGCGGCTGGTCATCGAAAAATGCGCTCATCCCGATTACCGGCCAATGCTGGAAGACTATTTTGAACGCGCGCAGAAAGGCGCATTCGGGAACCATTCCCCGTCGCTGCTTGGCGAAGCCTTGTCCTGGCACCAGCGTTTTATCGAGACCGGTTCGATGAAGGTTTGAAAGCCTGATTCGACATTCGGCACCGCCCCACTCCCCCGGCAGCCACAAGTGTTTGCGGCAAATCAAGCCGCACGGTCCAATTTCTGCTAGAAAGCTTTTGCAAGCATATCAGGAGATTACTTTCCCGCCATGCCGCAACGCGCCGCCAGTGCCAATGAGACCGGGATCGCCTTGGCTTTCAGGGGCGAGGAACTGCGCAAGATATATGGGACCGGCGAAACGCAGGTCCATGCGCTGCGCGGGGTCGATCTGGAAATCCCTGACGGCGAAATCCTCGTCCTGCTTGG
>JAHRVR010000137.1 GCA_019090585.1 Sphingomonadaceae bacterium | reverse complement strand
TGATCCGCCCCGTTGACCAGTTCGAAAAAATGGCCGTGCAGGTGGATCGGATGGGCCATCATCGTGTCATTGATCAGTTTGACCCGGACGCGTTCATCATAGGCAAAACGGATCGGATGATCTGACACAGCGCTCAGCATCTTGCCATCAAAGGACCACATATAGCGTTCCATATTGCCGGTGAGATGGATTTCCATCTCCCTGTCGGGAGCGCGCTCTGGATTGGGCTGAGCTGCCCGCAGATCGGTGTAACGCAAAACTCTGTGTTGAACGTCGCCAAGGCCAAGACCGGGAAAGTCCATCCTGTCGACAGGCATCGGCGCGATGTTATCTACACCTGCGCCCACTTTCACCTGCGGAGGCAGGCCGGATCTGCCGTGCATTGAGTGATCCATGTCGCTCATTCCCATGTCCGCCATGGTCAGTGTAACGGGTTCCCGCAGAGCAGGGGGCGCGATGCGGTGCCCCGCATCACTGGTTAGATGTGCGATGGCCATGCCCGAGCGGTCCAGGGCCTCTGCGACAAAAGTATGAGCGCCCGCATTTGGCGCAACGATCACGTCATAGGTTTCGGCGGTGCCGATCTGAAGTTCGTCCACTTCTACCGGGGCGACATCCTGCCCGTCTGCCTGCACCACCTGCATTGCAGTGCCCGGAATGCGGATATTGAAAAAGGTCATGGCGCTGCCGTTGATGATGCGCAGCCTGACGCGTTCCCCCGGCTGGAACAGCAGCTCAAGATTGTCCTGCGGGCCATGGCCATTGACGAGAAACGTATATGCCGCGCCCGAAACATCAGAAATGTCGCGCGGGTTCATGCGCATTTTCCCCCAGCGCAGCCGCTCTTCCAGGGCCATGTCGCCGCTGGTCAAGCTGTTCATCTGGCGGTTGAAATAATGCTCCCCCACTTTCAACTTCCGCATGATGTCGTGCGGATGGTGCGGCGTGAACTCGCTTAGAAGCAGAACAAATTCGCGATCATAGGCCGGGGTGTGATCATGCGCGGGATCGATAATGACCGGACCATAATGTCCCGCCTGCTCCTGCAGTCCGGAATGGCTGTGCCACCAATATGTCCCAGACTGACGGACGGGGTATTCATAAGTGAAGCTTTGCCCCGCACCAATGCCGGGAAAGCTGATGCCGGGCACACCGTCAAACTGAAAGGGAACCAGAAACCCATGCCAGTGGATTGAGCTGTTTTCATCCAGACCATTGGCCACATGAAGGCGAACATTCTGCCCTTCGCGCAGCCGGATCAAAGGGCCGGGCAGCATTCCATTTACTGTTACAGCGTGGCCAGAGCGCCCGCCGGTCGAAAAATGGCTGCGACCAATAGAGAGATGAATGTCTTCGCCTGAAAGCGTGCCAAATCCCTTTTGCGCAGGGGTCAGCCCATTCCCTTGCGCCCATGCCGGAAGTGGCAGAGCGCTGGCCGCGATCAGACCAGCTGATGTCGTCAGGAAGTGCCTTCGGTTGAAAGGGCCCGCGCATCGCGGCGGGTTGGAATCATGCATGGTTTACTCCGTCATACAGTCCCTATATACCCCTGGGGGGTATTTCAAGAGAGGCCAATGAGCGACCGCAAGCGACAGAAGATCAACCGACTCAACCGGATCGCCGGGCAGGTGCAGGGCATCGCCCGCATGGTGGAGGAGGAGCGCTATTGCATTGACCTGCTCAATCAATTGCAAGCAGTGCGATCTGCCCTGACCAGGGCCGAAAGCGAAATTCTCAAGGATCACGTCGCCAGCTGCGTTACCGAAGCTATTGCATCGGGTGATGAGGATGGGCAGCGCAAGAAATTCGATGAACTGGTTGATCTGCTGGAACGGCGAAAGCGGTAGTCACGGCCGAGGCAATAAACCGCCAACTTCCTTGCAACGCTCCGCTTCCTTCACGGTAATGAACTGGCCATTGCCAGCATCACCCGCGTTTGCTTGCCTTGCTCATCCGCTCCGGCCAGCACCACGCTGCATCAACGTCCATTCTTTTGGCAGTGCTCTTGCGACATGTGCGTCTTGGTGCTTACTGACAAAAACGTCATCGCCTTACTATCAATGCCGATAATCTGTTGGGCGAACCGGGAGGAATGGAAGAATGTCGAAAATCGAGGGGCAGGCGCGGCCAGACTTGGCGAAATCAACGGACGCCGAGATTGAGGAGGCAGTCAAGTTCGCCGACCCCATGGCGCTTCGCGGTCTTCTATACCAACTTACAGGCGATGAGGAGCTGAAGGGCGTCGGCCTCAAGACGGTGCTTGGTGGCTACCTTGAGCGCAAGGTTCTGGCAACCGACGACGATCTGGCGCTGGTGCGGCGCAAGGCCGCCGAGTTTCTTAAATCCTGCCGCGATCCTGAGGCGGTCCCAATGGACATCGGCCCGCGCGACCGTCTGCCGACGAGTCTGGGCCTGATGCGCGGCGAGACCATTCCCAAGGAAACGCTCGACCTCTACATCGAGGAGACCGCGCTTGATCCATGGGTGCGCTCGCCCCAGTGGCGCACCACTCCAGACCCGGAGCGACTTAAGAACTTCCGCGTCGTTATTGTGGGTGCGGGGATGGGCGGCCTGGTTTCCGCCTTGCATCTCAAGCGCGTTGGCATACCCTTCACCGTGATCGAGAAGAATGCCGGGGTCGGCGGCACCTGGTACGAGAACCGCTATCCCGGCTCCCGGCTCGATACTCCCAGTCGATCCTACACCCACTTGTTCGGTGTTGATTTTCCTTATTCCAATCCGTTCTCGCCGTGGTCGGAGAACCAGCGGTATTTCAGCTGGGTCGCGGACTTTTTCGATCTGCGCAAGCACATAGTCTTCGAGACCGAAGTGCACTCGCTCACATGGGATGAAGAGACTTCGCACTGGGAAATCGCGACGTCGAACAAGGATGGCGAAAAAGTCCTGCGCGCCAATGCCGTGATGACGTCGGTGGGTTTCCTCAATTTGCCCAAGTTGCCTGATATCGAGGGACGCGACACGTTCGAGGGGGAAGCCTCGCACACGGTTTCCTGGCCCGATGATGCCGTCATCAAGGACAAGCGCGTTGCCGTGGTCGGAACGGGAGCAACAGGGTATCAGACCGTTCCCGAGATGGCGCTTGAAGCCAATCACGTAACCGTCTTCCAGCGGACCCCGCAATGGGTGTTTCCTGCCCCGGGCTACCGATCGCCGTTCGCGCCGCAGGTTTCCTGGCTAAACCGCAATTTCCCGTTCTATACCAATTTCATGCGGCTCGGCAGCGGGTCTGCCGCGGCGTTCGAGGCGGTCTCGACCATCGATCCAGATTTCGATGATCCGCACTGCTGTAGCCCCAGCAACAAGATCGCGCGCGACGTCGCCGTGGGCTTCCTGAAAGACAAGCTGAAGGACCCCGCGCTGGTAGAGATGATGACGCCCGAGCACCCGGTCTGGTCAGCGCGTCCGATTCAGGTTGATCCTGAATATTGCATCCTCGACGCGATTCAGCGCGATAACGTCACGCTCGTTACCGATGGGATCCGCCGGATCAACCCGACCGGTATCGAAACGATGGATGGCAGGCAGATCGACGTCGACGTTATTGCTTATGCCACCGGATTCCACGCCAATGAGTATCTCTTCCCGATGGAGATCACCGGTCGCGGCGGTCAGACGATCGAACAGCTTTGGTCCGAGGGCGGCGCGCGCGCCTATCGCACTTGCATGATGCCGGGCTTCCCCAACCTGTTTGCCGTTTATGGCCCCAATACCAATGGCTCCCTGTTGCCGGCAACTTTCCACGAAATGGTCGTCGGTTTTGCAATCCAGTGCATGCAGGAAGTGATCCTGGAGGAGAAATCATCGGTAGAAGTGGAAACCGAACCCTACTGGGACTACAACCGGATGATTGATGAGCGGAACAATACGCGCGTCTGGAGCGACCCTAGAGTGCAGAGCTACTACTGGTCGAAGCACGGCCGCTCGGCGACGATGAACCCGCTTCCTGGCCCCGAGATGTGGCGGCTTTTGCATGAACCGGAGTACGAGGATCTGGAGTTCACTTAGGCCAATCTGCGTGGCACGCTAGGATCAGGGTTCATTAATTGAGCCGAGAGACGACGGTTGCGGCGATGCGGATGGCGGACATCAAGGTGTGGGCACAGCGGCCGTAGCGGATCTGCGAGCTTTGCGCCGATATGGTCGTTCGTCTGGCCTTCGCTCAAACACAGGATCAATGGCCTGCCATCTTCATCTACATCTGGTCGAAGGAGTTCATGGAGGCTGGCAAGCGCCGCCTGGCCGGTGACACTGCTCGCGCCGCCACGAATGACGAGGTCAAGGATTTTCGCCGCGAAGCTGGTGCCCTGAAGGAATGCGCGGCTGACCTGACACTTGAGAACCGGTTGCTCAAATAAAGCATGACCGGGGATGGGGGAGACCAAGAATGAGGTATCCCGCATCCGAGAAGCTAGAGATCATCAGGATCGTCGAGCAATCACATCAGTCACCGCGCACAGGCTCCATAAGTTAGGCTTCGCGCGCCGGACATTCTGATCACGAAGCGTCGATGGCCGTGCTCGTCAAACTAGGAAATCCCGAAGATTCGGGCAATGTTGGAGTAGGTCATCTTCTCGACCTCCTCTTCGGTGCAGTCCTTGAAAATTTCCTTCAGAACCTGCTGCGAGTGCGGGAAGGTGCTCTCGGGATGCGGGTAGTCCGATCCCCAGGTGATGTTGTCCGTGCCGATATATTCGCGCATCTGGACGCCAACGGGATCTTCGTTGAAGCCGACGAACCAATTGCTACGCCAGAAGTCGCTGGGCACTTTGTCGTTCTTGAAGAAGTGGGTGATCATTCCATCGCAGTTACTGTAAGTGAAATCCATGCGCTCCAGGAAGTGCGGAATCCAAGCCATCTCGTATTCGACGGCTCCGACATAGAGTTTTGGATGACGCTCAAAAACACCGGAGAAAATCATGTGGCCAATCGTCTGACGAACCCAATGGTCGGCGTTAGAATGGGTCGACGGGGTGGTCGCCCCATAATCGAACAGCGAGCCTTCATGTAGCACACGATTGGTGCTCGTGTGCAGGACGATCACCATCCCGAGCGCCTCGGCGGCTGTCCAGAAGGGTTCGTATTCAGGCCGTGAGTACGCGCGCGATTCCCCAGGATAAACGCTGATCAGACAGCCCGAAAGGCCCATCTTGGCGCAACGCTCAAGCTCGCGGATAGCTGACTGCACATCGTCGAGATCGAGGTTGATCAGCGCATTACCCTTCAAATTGTCAGGCTTGGCAGCGCAAAACTCGGCCATCCAGTCATTGTAAGCCGTGAACAGCACATTCACGAATTCACTGTCGGGAAGCGTATAGATATTCAGCCCAACGGTCGGGTAGATGATGCCGATATCGACGCCATCGGACGCCATGTCCTTAACGGCTTCCTCGGGGATGTAGGCGCCCTTTGGCACGTCTTCCATGTGGCCCTCGGCGCGAACCTTGAAGCGCCCTTCGTAGCGCTTACCCAACTGTGTGCCGGCGCCGGCAGTGAAGAACCGCTGCCCGTCGCAATACCAGATGTCGATGTCGTCGATACGGATGACATGCGGCGCCCGGTCCTCGTATTTCTTGTCGACACGATCCAGCCACAGCCGTGGCGGTTCAAACACATGCGTGTCCGAAGAAATCATCCTTTTGCGAACTGGCTTCAATTCCATCTCACCACTCCAACTGGTCGGCGCATCTAGTATTCCTGCACTAAAGCCGATTGCAGTGCATTCTGATCATCTGCATCCAATCGGTCCAATGTAAATTGAGCTTCACTTCAATCGAACGACCGCATGGCTCGCGGCGGTCGCCCTCTGCGCCGCGCCTGGTCTGGCAGGCGCCTCGCCAATCCGGTCGCGAGCAGCTCATGCGCTTCGGCTTGGCCATTTAACGGAGCGGTTCAATCGCCGCTTGATCTTCCATCCGTCGCCCCCGGTTTCAGTGGAAATGGCTGGCAGAAACACGCCAGGACCCGCAGTCCGCACAACCAGGGGCGCAGGGCGCGCGATTGAACCGCTTGACGAGTGCCAAGAGCCAAAGATATATCGGCCCAGCGCATTTTAATGGCCATATCCATCGATTAAGCGACTGAATAACCATCAAGCACGACGTGGGCGCCAGCCGACCCCGAAGGGCACTGTGAATGGTAGAACGCCACCTTCGATTCTTCGTCGTCACCGCCGAGGAGGAACACTTTCAAAGAGCGGCCAACCGCCTCTTCATGACGCAGTCCGCGCTGTCACGGCGAATCCAGGTTTTGGAAGAAGAACTTGGAATCAAGCTGTTTGAACGGCTTCCACGCGGCGTACGGCTAAGTCAGGCGGGCGAAAGTTTCTATCAGGATGTCCGCAACTTTAGGGATACGCTCGACAACGCCATCGCACGGGCGCGCAATGTAATGCACGGTAATGTCGGTCAACTGAAGATCGGCCTTAACCCATCTGGCATACGCAATCCCGCGATCACTGAAGCGTTACAGATCTTCCATAAGAAGTTCGAATATATTGACATCAAGATAGACGTTCTCTTTTCCGAAGAACAACTGGCAGCTATCCAATCCGGTGATCTTGATGTCGGCGCGCTCTATCAATTCAGCACGGAGCCCTGGGCCTCATACTTTCACATTGCAGATGACGAACTGCTTCTCGCCATTCCAAAATCGCATCCTCTTGCGAGCAAGCCGAACCTTTGCCTCCAGGATTTGGCCGATGTGAATTTCATCTGGCCAATGAGACGGTATTCACCGCGCATGTACAATCGCATGATCGCCGCCTGCAATGCGGGCGGCCTCACCCCGAAGATCATGACCGAAGTGCGAAGCGCGGAAGCTGTCCTGAGCATGGTGGCGATTGGTCTGGCCGTTGGATTCGTAGGTAGTCATGAGGCCGGATCTGAGCCAGATTCGGTGGCCATCAGACGCGTCGCGGACTTTTCCGTAACCTGCCCGTTATCACTGGCATGGAACACCGAACGCGCGACGCCGGCGCTGCAAAACTTCATAACGGTGCTTACCGAGACTATCGATGCGAAGCTGCCTTGAGTCTTCTGCGGCAACGCCGATCAAGCGCCAGTCAGGACAAGCCTGACATCTTTGCGAAATGGGCGATAGAATCAAAACGGCGGATAGGATCGGCGCCTTCCCAGCCCTTGGTAGCCGCGAGGATGGCACCATGGACCCGCCGCCGTGATGGCGTGCGCGAGATCACTTCGGTCATGGTCCCCGGCTGCTTTGGGTCTTCATAGTAATAGATGCGTTCATCGCTACCCCTGGGCGCGACGGTGTAAACCCGCTCCAGGCCGTTAGCTTCCAGCTGAGCGCAAGCTGCCCTCATGTCGTGCGTATAGAAGGCAACATGCTGCAGCCCCTCCCGACCGGATGCCAGAAAGTCTACATAGGGCGACGGAGCATCGTTGTGCTGTTGGATCAGTTCGATCTGAATATGATCGGAATAGGAGAAGGCGATACTGGAACTCGGCTCGGTCGGCTCGCCTCGATACGTGAAATCGATTGCGCCGGGATCGTGCATGTAGATGAACGGCCCAACGCCCATCGCCTTGATCCAGTGCTGCATGGCCGCCTCGATGTCGCGCACTACGTAGCCAAGCTGAAATAGCGGGCCCAGGGGCCGATTGGGATGGCTCATGTGAAAACATCCTTTCCAGGCTCGAATACGCGCTCGAGAGCCGCACGCCAGTCGCGTTGAAAGCACTGAGAGACATGGGCGTCGGCCACCTGGTTGAAGCCGTGGAAAGCCCCCGGATAGACATGCAACTCGGTGGCAACGGCGTCGTGGATCAGGCGGCGTGCATATTCGACGGTCTCGTCGGCGAACAGGTCCAGAGCGCCGACGCTGATGAACGCAGGCGGCAAGCCCGCAAGGCTCTGCGCACGGGAGGGGGAAGCGTAAGGCGAAACCTTGGCATTCCCGGCATCTCCCCCGAGCAGCGCCGCCCAGCCGAAGCGATTGGACTGTGCCGTCCAGGTGGCCACTTGGTCGAAGATGTGATCGCCAGTCACGCCGGTCCGGTGATCCAGCATCGGATAAGTCAGATACTGGAGGGCAATTGGCAAATTGTCGCGATCGCGGTTGAGCAGCGTAAGGGCCGCGGCGTGCCCCCCACCGGCGCTTTCGCCGCCCACAACGACGCGGCTTGGATCAACGCCCAGCGCCTTGGCCTCGGCATGCAGCCATTTGAGCGCGGCGTAACAATCTTCGACGGCGCCGGGAAACGGCGTTTCCGGGGCGAGCCGATAATCCACGGACAGAACCACGCAGCCGTTTTCGGCCGCCAGTAATTTCGACTGGGCGTCATTCATTTCCGGCTTGCCGAGCACAAAGCCGCCGCCATGAATGTGCAGCAGCACCGGCGAAGGATTACGCGCGGTTTTGCTGGCATAACGGACCACGCGTATCTGTGGCCCGCCGGACGCGCCCGGCGCAAGATGTTCGCTGACGTCGACGTCGGGATTGTCGATTAGCTCACGCTGCATGAAGGCTTCGCGGATTTCTGGCAGGCGCTCCGCCGAGAAGGAGAACCCCGGATAGGCGTCCAAAGTCGGCAGTAATTCGGGATCGACTAAATGCCTGTAGTTCATGCCTGCTTCCGGTTTTCCCACT
>JAHRVR010000136.1 GCA_019090585.1 Sphingomonadaceae bacterium | reverse complement strand
GCATGTCATCAGCTACGAAAGCGGCCGCTACCACCAACAAAGATGTCGAAAAATTTTGCACATTACTCCACCAGATTAGAGAATATTTAACGCTGCCGGGAGAAACGACAATGGTCCGCAATAGGAAAGCAGGATGATCGTCCATGTTTCGTGTGTTCAACAAACTCAGAACCGATAACCGCGGTGGCACCGCGATCGAGTACGGTCTTATCTGCGCGCTGATCTTCCTTGGGCTGGTTGCGGCCGTCAGGGGCGTGTCCAGTGAAACCGCCGAAATGTGGACGACTATTTCCACCGAATATTCCGACGCGGTCAATGAGTAGAATTAAGACTTTTTCAAGATTTGAGCATTAGTGACAAATTTGTCCGCAAGAAAAATGTTTCGAACGGACCGGGTAATGAAGACTGCAAAACCAGGAGACTAGACATGAAATTCATCAACAAACTTCTTCGCAACGACGAGGGCGCCACCGCCATTGAATATGGTCTGATCGCTGCTCTGATCGCAGTTGCTGCCATCAGCGCCATGCAGGGTCTCAGCACCGAGCTGCAGGCGACGTTCAACACGACTTCGTCCGCAATGGACTCGGCTAACTAATATTAGCCAGTCAGGCCACCTAGTGGCACTGGCACAAAGGGGCGGCAGGGAAACCTGCCGCCCTTTTCGTGTGCATTGCGCACGCAGCAATATCTCGCGCGGTATCAATACGTAACGACCTTCACCTTGCCGCCGGACTTCAGAGCAGCATTTGCCGATAGCCCGTTGAGCACCAAAAAGCGCTCAAGCCTTGCGTCGTCAAATGCCATACGCTCTGCAATCGATCCGGCTGTGTCGCCCGATTTTACAGTCACCACGTCCAGCCGGCGCGGCTTGACCTGAGCGGCCTCGGTTGCCGAAACGCGGCGCATCGAATCAAACATCGACGCAAAAACCGATGATTGCCCCGCCGGTGCGATTGTCACGAAGTGGTACGCGCGGTCCTTCGCAAACTCATATGCAAAAACCAATACATCAACTTCCCCGCTGCCATTGTTGACGCGTGCAACCCCGTAAGCGGCCGGAAGGCCATTGATCGAAACGCGCTTCACGCTCTTCGGAGAAACCTTTTGCTTGTCATTCCCGCCAAGCGCGGAAAATGCCGCTCTGACGTAATTATCCAGCTTGCCGTCATAAGGCCCGCCACTGAATTGCGCCTTGCCCGACTGGCCGGAAATGGAAACCGCACGAGTGCCGTTGACCATGTAGAAGCCATCAGGCGTCTGGAAAGCGAGCCGCAGATCCGGGTGAACGAAATTCCGACCGTCGATGACCCCCTGCTTTGGATCATCGCCGTAAGTCAGGCCATCTATCCGTGAAAGGAATGCGTCCCGATTAATCGTGCCGGTTGCGCCGGCCCCCGCCTTTGAAAGCGCGGCGCGCACGCGCGATGCCGGATCGGGATGAGTCGATGCCCATTCAGGCACGCGATTTCTCGTTCCCCTGAGCCGCGCCTCCAGCGCATTCTGCTTGGCCAGACTTTCCAGCACGCTCGACATTGCGCGCGGATCGTATCCCGCACGGCCAAGATAGGCGATCCCAAGATTGTCCGCCTCAACCTCCTGCGAACGCGAGTATTTCAACGTCAGCATCTGAGACCCTTGCGAAAAAACCTTCTGGCCGAGACGGCCAAGCGAACTGTCGCCCAGAATCACGCCTGACAGCACCGTTCCCAGAACGCCAATAATCGAATTGCGCGTCGCTGCTTTTTGCCGTTTGGCGCCGTGGCGCGCGGCCACATGACCCACTTCGTGGCCCAGAACCCCGGCAAGTTCGGCCTCATTGTTCATCAATGCAGTCAGCTGGCGCGTGACATAGATATAGCCACCGGGAATCGCAAAAGCGTTATTGGCAGGCGAGTTCAGCAGCGTAACCGTGAAGTCTCCGCGCGCATTGCTGAGGCCGGACCGGACCGCGATGTCCTTGCCCACCGCTTCTACATAAGCGGCCTGCGGCCCGGAAACGGCCCCTCCGAACTCTGCCAGCAATTCAGGATGGGCCTTGGCGCCCTGCTGCTTATCCGCCTGGCTTATTCCAGTGACAGTGGCCGGAAGCCCCGACGTGGATTCCTTTGCCGATGGGCCTGTCTCGCACCCTTGCAGGCCCATCGCCATTGCCGCGACGCTCGAAAGGGCGATGACTTTCGCGCTCATCGATTGAAACTTCTGCATTCCGGGGACTCCTCAGGCTTCCATTCTTCGTCGTAAATGGACCATGTCGCCGCGACTATACGGATTATTCCGATCAATCACACCGCCTTGGTTAACGCGTGTTATTGCCCCTGCCCAAGTGGATGGCGCGCATTGACCAGAGCGACCAGCCGGGCGCTATCTACGTGCGTATATATCTGCGTGGTGGCGATGTCCGCATGACCCAGAAGCGTCTGCAGGATGCGCAAATCCGCCCCCCCTTCCAGCAGATGGGTAGCAAACGCATGGCGCAGGACATGGGGTGAGACCTTCTCGGGCGCGATGCCGGCCCTTCCCGCCAGATCGCGCAGCAATTGGAACAGACGAATACGTGTCAGGTGGCCGGCGCGGCTTCGTGATGGAAAAAGAAACCGCCCGTTGGCAGGGCGCAGCTCCAGCCAGCGCGAGAGCGCCTGACGCGACCGTCCGCTGACAGGCACCATACGCTGCTGCTCACCCTTGCCCGTAATGGTCAGGAACGGTGCGTCTCTGGGAACAGCCGATAAGGGCAGACCAACAAGCTCACTGGCCCTCAGGCCCGAACCGTAGAGAAGTTCGAGGAGAACCAGCATCCGGACAGCCGGAACCTGCTCGCTTGCCGCTTCCTCCTCGGCGCGGGCAAACATCGCCTCTATTTCGCCATGGGTAAGCAGCCGGGGCAAAGGACGCCGTGCGCGCGGCCGCGGCAAAGCCGGAGACGGATCGTCAGCGCGAATGCCTTCATCGAGAAGAAAACCGTAAAACTGGCGGAGCGCCGAACATTTGCGCGACAAGCTCGATGCGGCAAGGTCTGCCCATGCCAAAGCAAGCGAACCAAGTGCATCGCCGTCTGCGCCAGCCAGATCACCGATTGCCTCTTGCGCAGATTCCAGATCGCGCCGGTAAGCAGCAATCGTATTGGCTGCTGCGCCGCGCTCTGCCGCCATCATCGCCAGAAATTGGCCGATCGCATCGCCCCGCTCTCCCTCGCCTTTGGATCGCAAGGGATCTGCCATCAAATATTCAGCCCCGCGCCACGGCTTCGGCCGCGATCATCCGTGCCTCGGCCTCAAGCCCGGCAAGCCGCAGTGACAATACGATGTGGTACAGGTAGCGCGGCGTCATCTTGTCCCAGCCCGAGCCCTGCATGCCGAGCCCCGCCAACAACGCGACCATGGCGGGATTGCCCCGGTTTGCAGCGCTGTCGATCAGGCTTGTCCAACGCGTCTCGCGGTCAAGATCAATGTCAAGGCGACTGGACAGGCTGGCCTTGGTGGCATCGTCAATGCGGCCCAGTCCAGCCAGACCAGCAAGCAAAAATGCCGATTTACGCATTTCGACGCTGTCATCATCATCGAAATAGGTGTCGAGTGCCGCCTCATCGACTGGGTCCGAGCGGCTCGGCGCTGCCAGCACGAGGATGCCCCAGGCCTGCCCACCGGCCTCGGCCACGTCGGCCCAGCGCAGAGCATTGCGGTCCAGCCCCGCCGTTAGCATCGAGGTTATCAGGTCCGGGGCGCTATCCACCAATTCCGGATCGACGGGCATGCGCGCTGCGGCATAGGCCGTCAGCACCTGACGCGAATACCGCTCAGTCCGGCCGCTCGCGCTGCTCCAGAGGGTCTGCAATGCAACCAGCCGCGCGGAAGATTCAGGCAACACATATGCTTCGCGCAATGTCCTGGCGCGGCCGGCCCAATCGCCGGTGATCTCTTCATCGGCATAGAGCTGACTATAGAGGTCCACCATCGCTTGCTGGATAGCACGCCGCGTCCCGCGGCAAGATCCGCCGAACTGGCCCTGTCTGCGAGACCGAGCATCGGCGCGAGCGAATCTGTGGCCGCATAACGAGCGCCCACGCCCTTCATCAGCTTTTCCGGCGGCTCCAGGCCAACCGCGATGGCAAGGCCATAGCGCCAGGGGGTCATGGCATCGACATCGCCCCACTCGATCGTGACAGCGCGGCGCACCCGGCCCGAGGCACCGGCGTATTTCTGAGCCAGAAGCAGATCGATCTTCGGCATTTTTCCGCGGGACAACGAGCGATCCAAACGCGACAAGGCTCCGCGGCTATCACCGCGAAAGGCGCTACAGATCGCGCCCGCTGTTTCCCATTTGGGGTCCTCGCGCACGCTGCCGCGCGTGATCATCACGGGACATATGCCGGTGAAATCGGCCGTCGCGACATAAGCGTCGAATGCAGCATCGATCAGCAGCGCGGAATAATTGCCGATATCGACATCCTGCACAAGCTGACGCGCAGCCTCGGCTTCTCCCATGCGCAGAAGCAGTGCGGCACGCAATGCGGCGAAATCCGCGGGCTCCATGCCATCAGGCGCATCGAGCCTCGATGCCAGCGCGCGGCGCAGCAAGATATGGCCCCAGCGGGAAATCAGTTTGCCGCGATTGCCCTCCAGCACGCGGCGCACCAGCGATTCCCTGTCTTTGGCAAGTGTTTGCGATGCGAAACCGCCTTCGTCCTTACCAATAATTCCGACTTGTCTGGTCGATCGCCGTGCAGCGGGCGGAATGTCAAACTTTGGCTTGAGGTCCAGAATCTCCTCAAGCTCTTCAGGCGTCATCGACTCAAGCTCTTCGGGAGACGGAAGCCTGGCGAGCAGTTCGGGACCGATCAGCGCAGCCCCGTCCCCTGACGATGGTATTGACCGCACCGCAGGCGCAGAACCCGAAGGAGTGGCGGCGGCCGGCCTCTCAACAGGCACGGGTGCAGCGCGCGGCGTCGACACAGGAGGCGGCGGCGGATCATCGAATCCGGGTGGGAGCAGCGATTCCGGTGCATTTTGCGCAAGCGCCCAGCCAGATACCAGAGACAACACTGCCCCCCCAAGAAGCCAACGCAACTTCATTGCGGCAGCTCCGGCACTGTGACTGGCTGTGAAATCTGATGCAATTCCTCGGGGCCTCCGGCAATCCACGACAGGGCGGCAATCAGTATCAGGACCAATGCAGCAAGAGACAAAATCCAGAACCAGCGCCTGCCCATGCTCACACTCATACCCTCACCAATGCTTGCACCGTCGGTTAGCCCAACTATAGGCTGGCCTGCAATGGATCATCGTCACACCACCTACAGTGCAGAACAGATAGATGCCCTCAAACAGCGGATTGCCCGGCCAATCGTGCTTGTCGGCATGATGGGCGTGGGCAAATCAAGTCTCGGCAAGCGGCTTGCCGGTCTGCTGGATTTTGATTTCATCGATGCCGATGACGAGATCGAGACGGCGGCCCGCATGTCCATCCAGGAAATGTTCGACGTCCACGGTGAGGCATATTTCCGCGATGGCGAGCGCAGGGTCATTGCCCGGTTGCTGGAAGATGGCGGCGACGCCAAAGTGATCGCAACAGGCGGGGGCGCCTTTTGCAACGAGGAGACCCGCCGGGTTATTCTCAAGCAAGCGATCGCGATCTGGCTGGACAGCGACGTGGATACGCTGGTGGAACGGACATCACGCAAAGGCAACCGGCCGCTGCTGAAACAGGGTGATCCGCGCGAGATCCTGACTCGCCTGCGTGATGAGCGACGGCCCGCCTACGAACAGGCCCCGATCCACGTGATGAGCGGCAATAGCCCCCATGGCCAAACGCTGGACAAGGTACTGAAAGGCATTGAAGAATGGCTGTGATTCCGGTTGATGTTGCTGGCAGGCCCTACGAAGTGCGCGTCGGCGCGGGCCTGCTTGCCGAGATAGTGCCCAATTGTCAGGGCCGCCTGCGCAAACGCGATGTGCCGATCGTCACAGACGCCAATGTCCATGGAGCGTGGGGCGAAGTTGTCGAAACCGCGCTGCGCAGCCACGGACATGAACCGCATTGGCGCATCCTCCCTCCCGGAGAGCAGACCAAGGCATGGAGCCAGCTTGCTTCCACGGTTGACTGGCTGCTGGCACTTGGAGTGGAGCGCGGTGACCATATCCTGGCGCTGGGCGGCGGCGTGATAGGCGATCTGACCGGCTTTGCCGCATCCATCGTCAAGCGCGGCTGTCATTTCATCCAGCTGCCCACAAGCCTGCTTGCCCAAGTCGATTCCAGCGTTGGCGGAAAGACAGCAATCAACACCGCGGCAGGAAAGAACCTTGTCGGCGCCTTTCACCAGCCTTCGCTGGTGCTGGCCGACCTTACCGTGCTCGACACGCTGCCAGATCGTGAATTGCGCGCCGGCTATGCAGAAGTGGTGAAATACGGGCTTATCGGCGATGCGGACTTTTTTGCATGGTGCGAGGCGAACGGGTCCGCGCTGCTCTCCGGCTCATCGGCGATGCGCGAATATGCAGTGGCCCATAGCGTCGGCCACAAGGCACGTATCGTCGCCGAGGATGAGCGCGAGACGACCGGAACGCGCGCCCTGCTCAACCTTGGCCATACTTTCGGCCACGCGCTGGAGGCCCAGAACGGCTATTCGGCCACGCTGCTTCATGGAGAGGCCGTGGCCATTGGTATGGTTCTGGCCGCACGCTATTCAGCCCGCTGCGGTTTGATGCCGAACGCCAGCGCCGATCGCATCGCCAGACATTTCGAGGATGTGGGAATGCCAGCCGGCGTGGCGCAACTGGGGTTGGAATGCGATGGGCAAGCCCTTGTCGATCACATGCTGCACGACAAGAAGATGGATGCCGGCACCCTGCCCTTCGTGCTGATGAAAGGCATTGGCGAAGCCTATATCGACAAGGACGTGTCGCTAGGCGAGGTTGCCACCTTCCTTGACGAAGAGCTGCGGCGCTAGCGCCAAACTCCCGGTTGGCCCCAAGGTTTCAGAACAGCCGCGAACCATCCTGCACCTGGCTGTCTGGCGAAAACAGCACGACATCGCCGTCATCGTTGGGAAAGCCAAGAGTGAGCACTTCGGACAGCGCCTTGCCGACCTGGCGCGGCGGAAAGTTTACGACCGCCGCGACCTGACGTCCGACCAGTTGATCAGGCTCGTAAAGCGCCGCGATCTGCGCGCAGCTTTTCTTCACGCCGATGACCGCACCGAAGTCGATCTGCATCTTCAGGCTCGGCTTGCGTGCGCCTTCATAGGGCTTTGCCGAAACTATAGTTCCGACCCGAATATCCACGCGCAGAAAATCCGGGAAATCGATCAACTGCGCAGCGGGTGCATTCGGATCGTGGTCAAGATGCACGCTATTCCAGTTCCAGAATCACCGCATCAACCGCAAGGCTATCACCCGCCTTGGCGTTGATTTTTGCGATAGTTCCGGTTTTCTCAGCGCGAAGGATGTTTTCCATCTTCATCGCCTCGATCACGGCAAGCGGCTGCCCAGCTTCGACCTTGTCACCTTCCTCGACATGAAGAGAGACAAGCAAACCGGGCATCGGACAGATAAGGAAGCGCGAAAGATCGGCCGGGATCTTTTCAATCATGTGATCCGCAAGATGCGCAATACTGGCGGGCAGGACTTCCACATCATGGATCGCACCGCGCGTCGTCATGACGAAGCCCTTGCGTGAGTTCTGCACTTTCACGCCAAGGATTTCATCGCCCATTTCAGCCTGGACCAGCTTGTCGCCGGGCGCATATTCCATCGCCAGTTCAACCGGATCGCCGTCAACAAACAGCCCTTCATCGGACAATTCAACACCGAAAGCGTGTTCGCCGATATTGACGCACCAGCTTCCCGGAGGATCGAGCGGCTCGGCAAGCTGCCCATCGATACGGCGGGCGCGGTCTGCCTTTGCCGTAGCAACGAAGCCAGCCATCGCAGCGAGATTGACAAGAAACTCATCAGTAACGGCCGCGCCTTCAAAACCTTCAGGATATTCCTCGGCAATGAAGCCTGTGGTTATAACGCCAGAGCGAAAGCGCGGATGCTGCATAATCGCCGAAACGAAATCGATGTTGTGGCCCAGCCCTTCGATCTCGAACATATCGAGCGCAGCGATCTGCTTGTCAGCAGCCTCATCGCGTGTCTCGCCCCATGTGATCAGCTTGGCGATCATCGGATCGTAAAACATGGACACTTCGCCGCCTTCATAGACGCCGTCATCCACGCGAATCCCATCTATTCCGCGGCGGCCATTTTCGGCGCCGTCATCGCTCCATCCTTCAACGGGCGGTCGATAGCGTGACAATCGGCCAGTGGAAGGCAGGAAGCCGCGATATGGATCTTCGGCATAGACGCGATTTTCGATGGCCCAGCCGTCGATCTTCACATCACCTTGCGCAATTTCCAGCTTTTCGCCCGCAGCAACGCGGATCATCTGTTCGACAAGGTCGATCCCGGTGATGCACTCGGTAACCGGGTGCTCAACCTGCAGACGGGTGTTCATTTCCAGGAAGTAAAAGCTCTCGCCCGTCTCATCCGCGCCCGATACGATCAGTTCAACCGTGCCGGCGCTGTGATAATCCACCGCCTTGGAAAGCGCGACGCATTGTTCGCCCATGGCCTTGCGCATTTTGGGTGTAACGAAAGGCGATGGCGCCTCTTCGACAACCTTCTGGTGGCGGCGCTGGATCGAACATTCACGCTCATTGAGATAAATTACATTGCCGTGCTTATCGCCCAGAATCTGGATCTCGATATGGCGCGGATTGAGAATAAATTTCTCGATGAAAACACGGTCGTCACCAAACGAATTGAGGCCTTCACGCTTGGTCGCTTCAAAGCCCTCACGCACATCCTTTTCATTATAGGCCAGACGCATGCCCTTGCCGCCGCCGCCGGCAGACGCCTTCATCATCACCGGATAGCCGATCTCCTCAGAAATCTTCACCGCGTGCTCGGTATCGTCAATCTCGCCGACAAATCCGGGCACGACATTGACCCCGGCCTTCATCGCCAGCTTCTTGGATTCGATCTTGTCACCCATTGCGGCAATCGCGCCGACCGGCGGGCCGATGAACGCAATCCCCGCATCGGCCAGCGCCTCGGCAAAAGACGTGCGCTCAGACAGGAAGCCATAGCCGGGATGCACCGCTTCGGCCCCGGTCTGCTTGGCCGCCGCGATGATCTTGTCCGCGATCAGGTAGCTTTCAGATGCAGCCGGCGGGCCGATATGGACCGCCTCATCCGCCATGCGGACGAATGGTGCACGCGCATCGGCATCGGAATAAACCGCTACGGTCTGGATACCCATGCGCCGCGCTGTCTTGATGATACGGCAGGCGATTTCACCACGATTGGCTATAAGGATCTTCTTGAACATCGGTTTCCTATTGTTCGATCAGAAATTCTAGTTGCTCGGTTCGCACTTGTGTAAGCTTGGCCTTACACGTGCTGACAATCAGCGGCTCCATCGATCCGCCACGGAACAGATAACCTTCAATCTGGCAATGCGCATCGCGAAATTTCAGCCAGCTTCGTTGCGCTTCAAGCAAGGAAGCGAAGTGGCCGGGGCGGCCGTCATCCACCAAATTGCGGTCGGTGTCGCGTTCTTGCATGACCGCCGCGGTCTTTTTCCACTGCGCATTGAGCGCGGTGTCCGCTTTCAGATAGTCCTGATGCGCGCAGTAATTCATTTCCTGCTGCGCCGCAGGATCGGCACAGTTCCACTGCGGGTCGGCCGACATGAGGAGGAGAAGCAAAAGCATTGGCGGCGGCGCTCAGATCTTGTCCAGCGCCTGCGACATATCGGCAATGATGTCGTCGATATGTTCGATCCCAACCGAGACGCGCACCACATCCGGCCCAGCGCCTGCTTCGATCAGCTCTTCATCGGAAGACTGGCTATGCGTGGTTGAGGCCGGGTGGATGATGAGCGAGCGTGTATCGCCGATATTGGCAAGATGGCTAAACACCTCGACCGATTCCACAAGTTTGATGCCGGCTTCGCGGCCGCCCTTCACGCCAAATGTGAACACCGCCCCGCCCTTGCCGCCAAGATATTTCTTGCACAGCGCATGGTAAGGGTCGCTCTCAAGCCCGGAGTAGGAAACCCATTCCACTTTCGGATGATCCTTAAGCCACTTGGCCAGCGCAAGCGCATTGTCGCAATGACGCTCCATCCTCAGGCTGAGCGTTTCCATGCCTGTCAGCGCGAGGAAGGCGTTGAACGGTGCCATCGCTGGCCCCAGATCGCGCAGGCCGAGCACGCGGCAGCCAACAATAAAGGAAATCGGGCCGATGGGTGCAAGAGCATCTGACAGCACAACGCCATGGTAGGACGGGTTCGGCTGGGTCAGGCTCGGAAACTTGTCACTCGCCGTCCAGTCAAACTTGCCCGAATCGACAATCACTCCGCCGACTGCATTGCCATGGCCGTTGAGAAATTTCGTAGTCGAATGAATGACAATATCCGCGCCGTGTTCAATCGGGCGGCACAAGGCGGGAGATGCCATTGTATTGTCCACGATCAACGGCACGCCGGCCTCATGCGCAACCTTCGCGATAGCCGCAATATCCTGAACCACACCGCCCGGATTGGCCAGGCTTTCAATAAAGACACAGCGAGTCTTGTCATCAATAGCGGCGGCGATATTGGCGGGATCATCGGCATCGACCAAGCGCCCTTCCCAGCCGAATTTGTCGATTGCGTTGCCGATCTGGTTGAGCGAACCGCCATACAGCTTGCTGGCCGCAACGATGTTACAGCCCGCCTCCATCAGCGTATAGAAAGCAATAAATTGCGCCGCATGGCCCGATGCCACAGCAAGCGCGCCAACCCCGCCTTCGAGCGCGGTAATCTTGCCTTCCAGCGCATCGTTGGTGGGGTTCATAATGCGCGAGTAGATGTTGCCGAATTCCTGCAATCCGAACAGCCGCGACGCGTGGCCAGCATCATCAAACACGTATGATGCCGTCTGATAGATCGGCGTAACCCGCGCGTTGGTTGTCGGATCAGGTGCAGTCCCGGCATGAACCGTCAATGTTTCAAGCTTTTGCGTCATGTCTCTCTCCTCGGTCGCTGCACCAGCGCGAGCTGGAATCCCTACGTCCTACTCTGCCGCTCGCAGTTCGTCATCCAGTGGCGGCATGTTGTGGCCAAGCAGGCGCAGCATATCGGCTGCGCATTCGACCACATTTGAACCAGGACCGTAAATGCCCTGCACACCCGCCTTCTTCAGGAAGTCATAGTCCTGCGGAGGAATAACGCCCCCGGCAACCACCTTCATATCGGGCCGTCCCGCATCGCGCAGATGGCCGATCAGTTCAGGGATCAGCGTCTTGTGCCCGGCCGCGAGCGATGACGCACCAATTGCGTCAACGTCGTTCTCCAATGCCAGCCTGCACGCTTCCTCAGGCGTCTGGAACAGCGGCCCGCTGGTCACTTCAAAACCCATATCGGTGAAAGCAGAGGCGATGACATTGGCGCCGCGGTCATGGCCGTCCTGGCCCATTTTGGCGACCAGCAGGCGGGGCCTGCGACCGAGACGAGTGGTCACGGCCTTCACGCCCTCGATCACTTGCGCATAGCGCTCATCCCCGGAATAAGCCGCACCGTAGATGCCCTTTACCGGCGTTGGCTTGGTATCGTAGCGACCAAATACGGCTTCCATTGCGTCGGAAATTTCACCCAGAGAAGCGCGGTGCCGCGCGGCTTCCACGGCCAGCGCCAGGACGTTGCCACCAGCTTTTGCCCCTTCGGTCAGCGCGGCCAGAGCTTCACGGCACTTTGCCTCGTCCCGTGCGTCGCGCATGGCCTTCAGCCCGGCAATCTGCCCCTCGCGCACCTTGTGATTGTCAACTTCAAGCGTGTCGAGGTGGTCCTCCTCGGCCAGCTGATACTTGTTGACGCCAACGATAACGTCCTCGCCCTTGTCAATGCGAGCCTGCTTGCCAGCCGCCGCTTCCTCGATCCGTCCCTTGGGCATACCGCTGGCAACCGCCTTGGTCATACCGCCCAAACCGTCGACTTCCTCGATCAGCTGCCATGCATCGTCGACCAGTTGCTGCGTCAGAGCCTCTATATAATAGGAGCCTCCCAACGGATCGACGACTTTGGTGATGCCGCTTTCCTCGGCCAGTACGATCTGGGTGTTGCGAGCAATGCGGGCCGAGAAATCGGTCGGCAGCGCAATCGCCTCGTCCAGCGCGTTGGTATGGAGCGACTGGGTGCCGCCCAGCGTCGCTGCCATTGCCTCTATCGTGGTGCGGATGACGTTGTTGTAGGGATCCTGCTCCTGCAGCGACACGCCCGACGTCTGACAGTGGGTGCGCAACATCTTGGAGCGGTCCTTCTTCGCGCCCAGCCCGTCCATCACGCGGAACCACAAGGTGCGCGCGGCGCGCAGCTTGGCGATCTCCATGAAAAAATTCATGCCGATCCCGAAGAAGAACGAGAGCCGACCGGCGAAAGCATCGATATCGAGCCCCGCATCCATGGCGCGCTTCACGTATTCCTTGCCATCGGCAATGGTGAAGGCCAGTTCCTGAACCGCCGTCGCACCAGCCTCGTGCATATGATAGCCTGAAATCGATATGCTATTGAATTTCGGCATGTTTTCAGACGCAAAAGCGATAATGTCCGAAACGATCCGCATCGAAGGTTCGGGCGGATAGATATATGTGTTGCGGACCATGAACTCTTTCAGGATGTCGTTCTGGATGGTTCCGTCAAGCTGCTCTGTCGGAACGCCTTGTTCCTGCCCGGCAACAATGAAAAACGCGAGAATAGGGATCACCGCGCCGTTCATGGTCATGGAAACCGACATCTTGTCGAGCGGGATCCCGTCAAACAGGATCTTCATGTCCTCAACCGAATCGATGGCGACACCGGCCATACCTACATCGCCGACCACGCGCGGGTGATCGCTGTCATAGCCGCGGTGAGTGGCAAGATCGAAAGCGACCGAAAGGCCTTTTTGCCCGGCGGCCAGGTTGCGGCGATAGAAGGCGTTGGATTCTTCGGCGGTTGAGAAACCGGCATACTGGCGAATGGTCCAGGGACGCCCCGCATACATCGAGGCCCGCACTCCGCGCGTGAACGGTGCGAAGCCGGGTACGCCCGGATCAATACCCTGCCCTTTGGCGTCTTCTTCAGTATAGAGCGGCTTGATGGCGATGCCTTCTGGCGTGTCCCAGATAAGGTCACGGCCTTTGACTTCCTTTTCGGCCAGTGCCTTCCAGTCTTCAGTCGTTGGTTTGTCGCTCATATCATTCCTGCTTCATCATCTGGGAGGGTGCCGCCAGCACCCCAAAAGGTTGCCATCGCCCTGCTTGTGCAGGACGGCCTCACCCTATCAATGCGCGCCTCTGGGCGTCTCCATGATCTCTGTCAGCTGGCCGCCCATATCCTTGGGGTGAACGAAGAATATGAGAGTGCCGTGCGCGCCAATGCGCGGTTCACCGAGAACTCTTTTGCCTAGGCTTTCAAACCACGTCTTGGCCTCATGAATGTCGGGAACTTCGTAGCAGATGTGATGCTGACCGCCGAGCGGGTTCTTCTCCAGCCACTTGCCCACGGCCGAATCCGCTTCGGTCGGCTGCAGCAGTTCGATCTGCGTTCCGGCCGATCCGTCTTCGCCCGGCGTGTTGACGAAGCAGACACGCACTTTCTGGCTATCGAGCACGAAAGGCTCAGTAATATCTGCCGCGCCCATCACATCGCGGTAAAAAGCGATGGAAGCGTCAAGATCAGGCGTCGCAACACCCACGTGGTTCAGTCGTCCGAGTTTCATGGCGCTTATCCTTCCACGTTCTCAATCACGAGGGCGATCCCCTGCCCGCCGCCGATACACATGGTAATAAGGCCGTACTTTCCGCCCGTGCGCTTTAGCTCATGAGCGCATTTCAAAGTCAGGATTGTTCCGGTTGCGCCCACTGGATGGCCGAGCGAGACGCCTGAACCGTTGGGATTGACCTTCTCGGGATCAAAACCAAGCACTTTGGCGACCGCAGCTGCCTGCGCGGCGAAAGCCTCATTCGATTCGATCACGTCCATCTGGTCAAGCGTCAGCCCCGCACGCTCCAGAGCGACAGGCACAGCCTTGATCGGCCCTTCGCCCATATAGGCAGGCTCCACGCCGGCATGGCCCCATGAAACAATGCGCGCCATCGGAACCAGCCCGCGCTGTTCCACTTCGCTGCCGGTTGCCAGAACAACCGCAGCTGCGCCGTCATTGATGCCGCTGGAATTGGCGGCGGTGACAAGGCCGTCCTTCTTGAAGGCAGGCTTCATACTCGCCATGGTTTCTGCACTGGCGTCGCTGCGGACATGCTCATCGGTGTCGAACACGACCGTACCCTTGCGGGTCTTCACTTCGACTGGAACAATCTGCTCCTTGAAGCGCCCTTCGGCGATGGCGCGCGCCGCGCGGTGATGACTGGTCACCGCCAGAGCGTCCATATCCTCGCGGCTGATGCAGTGCCGGTCGGCCACGTTTTCCGCCGTGATGCCCATGTGATAGCCGCCCATGGGATCGGAAAGCCCGCCTGTCAGGCCATCGACAAGCGTGACATTGCCCATCCGCTGCCCCCAGCGAGTCGTCTTGTCATAAAAGGGGATATTGGACATCGATTCCGCGCCGCCAGCGACGGTAATGGCTGCCTCGCCCAGCTTCATCATCTGCGCGCACGAGACAATCGACTGCGCGCCCGATCCGCACAGACGGTTGACGGTCAAAGCCGGAACCTCAACCGGAATATCGGCATTAATCGCAGCGACACGGGCCAGAGCGTGATCCTCAGGTCCGTTGGACATAACCTGACCGAGCACCACATGGCCCACATCGGCAGGCTTGAGGCCGGCGCGCTTCACGGCCTCTGCGATCACCAGAGTGCCAAGTTGGTCCGGTGAGAAGCTTTTCAGCGCGCCACCAAAATCGCCAACTGCAGTGCGGCATCCGCTGACGATGTAAATCTCAGGTAAGTTCTGCATTGTTTGCCTCGCACCCGCTCAAAGCGGAATATTATCATGTTTCTTCCACGGATTCTCGAGCTGCTTGTTGCGCAGCTTCCTGAGACCGAGCGCGATGCGGCGGCGCGTGGAATGGGGGTAAATCACCTCGTCGATATAGCCGCGACTGGCAGCAACGAACGGATTGGCGAAACGGTCTTCATATTCAGCGGTCCGCGCCGCGATAGCGTCTGGGTCGTCCATATCCTTGCGGAAAATGATCTCGACCGCGCCCTTGGCACCCATCACCGCGATTTCAGCGGTGGGCCATGCGTAATTGAGGTCTCCGCGCAGATGTTTGGGCGACATCACATCATAAGCGCCGCCATAAGCCTTGCGCGTGATGACGGTGATCTTGGGGACGGTCGCCTCGGCATAAGCGAAGAGCAACTTGGCGCCGTGCTTGATGATCCCCTTGTGCTCCTGATCGGTGCCGGGAAGGAAGCCCGGCACGTCCACGAAAGTGATGATGGGAATGTTAAAAGCATCGCAGAAACGCACAAAGCGCGCGCCTTTGCGTGAAGAATCGATGTCGAGCACACCTGCAAGGGCCAGAGGCTGGTTGGCCACAATACCCACGGTGCGCCCTTCCACCCTGCCAAATCCGATCAGGATGTTGGCGGCGAAAGTCGGCTGCACTTCGAAGAAATCTTCCTCGTCCACCACCTTACGAATGACTTCGCGCATATCGTAAGGCTGATTGGCGTTGGGCGGGATGATCGTATCGAGGCTGTCCTCCAGCCGGTCGAAAGGATCGGCACTGGGCCGTTCGGGCACTTCTTCCCTGTTTGAAAGCGGCAGGAAATCGAAAAATTCACGCGCGGTCAGCAACGCTTCGATATCGTTTTCAAGCGCCAGATCGGAAACAGAGGTCTTGCTGGAATGGGTGATCGCACCGCCCAGCTCCTCTTGCGTGACCACTTCATTGGTCACGGTCTTCACCACGTCCGGGCCAGTCACAAACATGTAAGAGCTGTCCTTCACCATGAAGATGAAGTCCGTCATCGCGGGTGAATAGACCGCACCGCCCGCACAAGGGCCCATGATCAGGCTAAGCTGCGGCACCACGCCCGATGCCAGCACATTGCGCTGGAAAATCTCGGCATATCCGCCCAGCGCATCGACACCTTCCTGAATACGCGCGCCGCCTGAATCGTTGATCCCGATGACAGGAGCGCCCACTTTCATCGCCGCGTCCATGATCGCACAAATCTTCATTGCGTGTGTCTTGGACACCGCGCCGCCGAAGACGGTAAAATCCTGCGAGTAAACATAGACCAGCCGGCCATTGATCGTGCCGGAACCGGTGACCACGCCATCACCGGGAATTTTTTCCTGCTGATCCATGCCGAATTCCGCGCAAGTATGTTCTACATACGTGCCGACTTCCTCAAAACTGCCATCAT
>JAHRVR010000135.1 GCA_019090585.1 Sphingomonadaceae bacterium | reverse complement strand
GTCTTCTCGGCCGCACCAAACAGTCCTGAAGTGAACCAGAGAACCGCCTTCGGGCGAGCGGTTAGCGCGGAGTAGCGCAGTTCTGCAAGGTTCTGTCCCCTCCTGCTTCAGCGCGTGGGCGAAAGACGCGCGTTGGCCTCCCGGAATGGCTGGCCGACCCGCTTCCACGAGTGGAACCCATGATGACAACGCTTTATCCCGCAAGTTCCACAATTCTTGTACGTCGTTCAAAATCCAATAACGCCCGATGAACCGGATTACGCCTTCAACTCAGTGCCAACCACCGAGCTGCGAAGAATATCTTTTCGTACTTTGTTCGCAGCGTTCAAAGGCAACTCAGGTCTGAAAATTACCTGTCTGGGAACTTTGAAATTCGCCATTTTGTCCCGGCACCATTTCAGGATCTCATCTCCTGTGGCGGTTTCCCCGGACCGAAGGACAACGAACGCGATTCCGACCTCGCCAAGCCTGTCATGCGGCACGCCGACGACAGCGACTTGCGCTATCTTCGTGAAACCCAGCATCGTGTTCTCGATTTCGGCCGGATAAGCGTTGAAGCCTCCGACGATGTACATGTCCTTTTTCCGGTCCGTGACCTTCAGGTAGCCCTCTTCGTCGAGAACGCCGATGTCGCCAGTGTGGAGCCATCCATCGGCATCCAGCGCCTCTGCCGTTGCAGCCTCATCACCGAAGTAAGCGTTCATTACGCTCATGCCGCGCAGAAGGATTTCGCCCTGTTCGCCCACGGGAAGTTCGTTGGATCCCTCATCGGCGATTATCAGTTCAAGCTCTGGATAAAGGGCCGGGCCAGTCGTGCCCGAGATCTTATCTGGCGGATCGCCAGCACGCGTCATCGTGCCAACACCGCACGCTTCGGTAAGACCCCAGCCGACATGAATATGCTCGAAGCTCATTTCGGATTGCATCCGCTTGATCAATTCGACCGGGACTGATGCCGAACCGGTAACAGAGACGCGCAGTGAACTCAGATCGTATTTCGAGAAATCGGGGTGATTAAGTATCATCTGATAGATAGTAGGCGCCGCCGGGAATACGGCTATTTTTTCCCGCTCGATCTGGGCCATTGCTTCGTCTGCGGAAAACACCGCCTGCGGGTACATTGTCATGCCAACAAGGAGAGCGGCTATAATCCCGGCCTTATAGCCAAACGCGTGAAAATACGGATTCACCATTAGATACTTATCATCACGCCGGAACTGGATAACCTTCGCGAACTTTCGATAGGTTTCAAGGTTTTGCAGGTGCGTCATCAAGACGCCCTTTGGGTTTCCGGTCGTGCCCGATGTGAACATCAGGTCCATGTTGTCGCTCGGCGCCAGAGATTGCATTCTCTGCCGAACAGCCTGTGGCTTAACATCCAGACCAGCCTCAAGAAACGAGCGCCAGCCAAGATCGGCCCCAGAGCCTTCATCGTCCAGCAGCACAATCTGCTCAAGATCGGCAAGCTCGCTCACTGGCCGCTTAGCCGAAGCAGGACCAGCCGCACTGCGAAGAAGCGCTGGGTAGTCCACTCCGAGGAAACTCTTAACCGTGACAAGAAGCCGCGCCTGAGATCGCTCAAGGATATGTTTTACTTCATCACCTTTATAGCGCGTATTGATCGGAACGAGCACACCGCCAGCGCACTGTAACCCCAGACAAGCAATGATCCAGTTCATGCTGTTTGGCGCCCAGAGGGCGACACGGTCGTCCCGCTCTAGCCCCATTGCCATGAATGCAGTTGCGGCCTCGGCTGCCAGATCGGCAAGCTGCGTGAAGGAAACTGTCACCTCGTCTGTGACGATGGCGGCCTGATCGCCAAATTCCTGCGCGGCGGAAGTGAGGAGGCTCGCGACAGTTTTGGCTTGCAGCGCCTCGCCCGGATCAGATCTAGGCATGGTCTCTCCGTGATGCAACATCGCGTATCGGCGCAGACAAAGTCCGCGACCTAGGCCTCACTGGAACCACTGCCCGGTCGAGCTGGAACCTTCGCCAGCCATGGACGCGGAAATTCTGAGTGTGGGAGAGGTGGTGGAGGGTAAAGGCGGCATCGATTGCGTTTGCCTGCCCCTGTATATCGAGTGTCTTGTTGATTGGCTCTTTCGTGAGCTTCAGCGCAAAACTAGGCTTCGAGGCGATCTTGACTGCCGATTCCAGCGCGAAGCCGGCGAGTTGATCGCGCTCAACCACATAATTGACCATACCCAAACCCTCATTGCGCTCGCAAACTGGCAAGTCGTCGCAGAGACCTTTAACGAGAGTTCCCATCCCGCCGCAACGCATATCGGCGGAACGCGGAAAAACAACGTGACCTCCCGGGGGGGGGGTCGTCCATGTCCGCCGCAGAGGCGATCGATCATCAACGGCGCACTCTGGTGACTTCGCTGCGGAACGCCGGCGCACATTCGCTCTGACAATGGCCCGGAGTTCGTATCCGCACCGTTCCAGACTGGCTCAGGCGCGTCGGGCTAGACAAAGTGAACCAGAAAATCGCCTTCGAGCGAGCTGCGCGCGCGGAATGCGCAGTTCTGCGGGGTTCGGCAGCGTGCCGACGCTGCCTGCGGGCAAGCGACGCGCCTTACCCCCCTTGCAGCGAGCAGCGAAGTCGAAACTCCCTGCCCCCGGCGGCTCTGGTGCGCGCGTGCATCGTGTGCCAAGTTGTAGTCTCGAACGGGGACGGCGAGGAAGGATTCTGGATCAGATGTGGCATGACCTAACTTCAGACCAACAGTTGTTGCGAGATACCACTGCGCGTTACCTGGGTGATCGGGCGCCACTGGAAGGCCTTCGGAAACTTCGCGACGACCCGACCGGATTCGAACCGGACTATTGGACCGGCGGAACCGAACTTGGCTGGACCATGTTGTTGGTCAGTGAAGATGATGGCGGCGGTAGTGTCAGCGGACGCGGAATCGTCGATCTGGCGATGATCGCTTATGAGTTTGGACGCCATGCTGCGCCCGGCCCGCTGGCAGATTGCAATGTCGTTGCCCGGGCTTTGTCCGGACAGAAAGGCGGCATGCAGACCGAGGCACTCGGCGAAATTCTGACTGGAACGGCAATCGCTTCGTGTTGTCTTGGAGCAGCACCGTGGCAATCGGGCGGTGCGGCGGCCATCACGATTGGTCAGGACAGCGGCGACGTTGTGATCAATGGTTCGGTTCGTCCTGTCGAATCGGCAAAACAGGCCGGTTACTTTCTCGTGACCGGACAAAGCGAGAGCGGCATGACACAAGCGCTCGTGCCAGCTTCCACCGCAGGCGTGCAAGTCAAGGCGCTCAAGAGCATCGACGTGACGCGCAGGTTCGGTGCCGTCACATTTGATAACGTGCGCGTTCCCGCAAGTGCTCTGATCGGTGACTTTGGACAGGCCGACGAAGCGGTTTCCCGGCAGATCCAGTTGGCCGCCGTTATCCTTTCTGCGGAATCGGTCGGCGCGATGGATTCTGCCTTCGACATGACAGTCGACTGGGCATTTGACCGCTATACTTTCGGGCGGGCGCTGGCTTCCTACCAGGCGCTGAAGCACCGCTTCGCGGACATGAAATCATGGCTCGAGGCCAGCCATGCAGTAAGCGATGCAGCCGCCGACGCCGTGGCTGACGATACGCCCGAAGCTGCGGAACTGGTTTGCGCGGCAAAGAGCTATATCGGCGAACAGGGCGTCGAACTTGCACAGGACTGCGTGCAAATCCATGGCGGGATCGGTGTCACTTACGAACATGACCTGCATTTCTTCCTGCGGCGGGTGACACTGGATCGCTTGCTTTTCGGCACGCCCGCTGAGCACCGCAACTGGCTCGCTGCCATGCAGATCGAGAAGGAGTACGCCGCATGAGCGACACGATCGAACCCGTCGAGGAATTCCGCTTGCGGGCGCGCGCCTGGATCAAGGAAAATCTTGGGCCGATACAGCCCTGTGATGTCACGCAACATTGCGCGAATGACGAGGAAGAACTTGAGGTTGTAGCCCGTGACCGGGCCTTGCAGCGCAAGATTAACGATGGCGGTTTTGCCGG
>JAHRVR010000134.1 GCA_019090585.1 Sphingomonadaceae bacterium | reverse complement strand
GAAAATACCCCGCCGCAGCAGCGCCTCCTCGATCTCTCACGTGAAAATGCCGTGAGCCTGTCCGAGCTTTCTCGATTAATAGGTCGAAATTCCAGCTATTTGCAGCAGTTTGTGCGTCGCGGAAGCCCGCGCAAGCTGGAGGAATCTGATCGCCACATCTTGGCACGGTTTTTCGGTGTGGACGAATCTGCTCTTGGTGCCCCAGAGGAAATTTCCTCTGCCGCTGGAGGCAAGAAAGCTCCACCTGAGTGGGCGGATGTTTCACGGCTTGAACTGGGCGTTTCGGCGGGGCCGGGTTCTGTCGCTTTTGAAGAGCAGACGGTTGGCATATTGCGCTTTTCCCGGCAGTGGTTCCGTGAACAGGGGCTGTCCCCATCCATGCTGTCAGCGGTAGCGGTGGCTGGCGATTCGATGGAGCCAACCTTGCGTGACGGCGATGAAATTCTGGTCGACCGAACGCCCGGGCCATTGCGCGATGGCGTGCACGTGGTGCGGATTGATTCGACGCTGTTGGTCAAACGGCTGGATACAAGTTTGCTGGGCCGGCTGTCGCTGATCAGCGACAATCAATCCTACGGTCCCATCGAGGTTTCGCTCAGTGAGGTTGAAGTGGTCGGAAAAGTCGTCTGGAAAAGTGGACGAATGTAACGAAAGTTCCGTCTGGGTTTGACGGGATCGCGTGCGTGCCATTGCATTTGCCGCGTCTCTCAGCCATTTCCCGGACATGAGCTATACAACCGAAGCGTCGATGCGCGCAGCCATCATACCTGTCACGCCTCTTGAGCAGAATTGTTCACTGATCTGGTGCACCAGGACCATGAAAGCGGCGCTGGTCGATCCCGGCGGGAACCTTGAGAGACTGAAGGGTGCGTTGAAGAAGGAAGGCGTGACGCTGGAAAAGGTGTTGGTTACGCATGGTCATCTCGATCATTGCGGCATGGCCGGTGTCCTTGCTGAGGAAATGGGCGTGCCGATTGAGGGGCCGCATGAAGAGGATCGCTACTTGATCGCCCAGATCGATGCGCAAGCGGCGGAGTACGGCATGGAAGGCCGCTGTTTTGAGCCTGACCGCTGGTTGAAGGACGGCGATACGGTGACTTTGGGCGAGCTTGAGCTGGATGTCCTGCATTGCCCCGGCCACACGCCCGGCCATATCGTGTTCTTTCACGGGCCAACGGAAATGGCGACGGTTGGCGATGTGTTGTTCCGGGGGTCTGTCGGCCGGACCGATATGCCAAGAGGAAGTTTTGACGAGTTGGTGCAATCGATCACCGGCAAGCTCTGGCCGCTCGGTGACGATGTGATGTTCATCCCTGGCCATGGCTCGACCAGCACATTTGGGCTGGAGCGCCGCAGCAATCCCTTCGTGGGCGATGCGGCGCTACGCTAAGCCGGTGTCAGAATCTCCCGAAGGTAATCAGCACTGCAATTACGCCGAGGCCGACCAGCGTCAGCATCGCGATCAAGGTTCCGACTGCGCGTGAGAAGTTTGCTCCCGAACCGTCCATGCCGATGGCGTGCATGACGCGGCCCAACATGAATACTGCGCCGACTATGGCCAGCCAGGTGCCGCCCTTTTCTGTCATTTCGATCGCGGCGACCAAAATCAGGACGAAGGGAGTGTTTTCGAGAAAGTTGGACTGAGCGCGCATCTTTCGTATCAGCGCCTCGTTTCCACCGTCGCCGTGGACGATTTTCTCGCTGGCACGCAAACGGCCAATGCGCAGCATGTGCCAGATTGTAATTAGCGCTGCTGCGGCAGCCAGACTTAGCGTTGTTTGCAGAATCATTTCCGTCTCCCTTTTTTCGAGGATGCCTACTTGCGACAGGACAAGGCGGGTTGCAACATGCGTTAAATCAGTTATAGGCGCGCCTTCACGCCGCTGGCCCGATTTGGTGCTGGGCGGCTTTTTTGACACAACCGTTTATTCAGGACAGGTGCCGAGATGGCTGTACCTAAAAGAAAAGTTAGCCCGTCACGCCGGGGTATGCGTCGCAGCCACGATGCGCTGAAGCCAGAGGCATTCCATGAATGCCCCAATTGTGGTGAGCTCAAGCGCCCACATAATCTGTGCGAGGCTTGCGGGCATTATAACGGGCGCGAAATCATCGCGGTCGGGCTTTAAGCCAGATTAGCCAGGAGATCGCCAGATGAGTTTGCCGCGTATCGCTGTCGATGCGATGGGCGGTGACGAGGGCGTGCGCGTCATGGTGGAGGGCGCTGCCCTTGCGCGGCGACGCCATGAACGCTTTCAATTCCTGCTGGTGGGCGATGAAACGCGCATCAAGGCTGCGCTGGACAATCATCCCAATTTGCGCGGCGCTTCGGAAGTGCTGCATGCCGATGACCAGATTTCTGATGATGAAAAGCCCAGCCAGGCGATGCGGCGGGCAAAGACCACATCGATGGGCATGGCAATCAATGCGGTGAAATCGGGCGATGCTGGCGCCGCTGTCAGTGGCGGCAACACTGGCGCTTTGATGGCCATTGCCAAGATAGCGCTGCGCACAATGCCGGGCATTGACCGGCCCGCCCTTGCGGCGCTGCTGCCGACTCTGGGCGACAATGATCTGGTCATGCTGGATCTTGGCGCGAATACCGAGTGCGATTCTCGCAATCTGGTGCAGTTCGCGGTCATGGGCGCGGCCTATTCGCGAGTCGTTACGGGCCGGGCCGTGCCGCGCGTCAGGCTGCTCAATATCGGGACCGAGGAGATAAAGGGGACCGATAGCTTGCAACTGGCAGCCGCTGCCCTGAAGTCCACGGCGGAAGAGCTTTCCATTTCTTTCGATGGCTACGCCGAAGCGAACATGCTCGGCAATGGCAATTTCGATGTTGTCGTTACGGATGGGTTTTCAGGCAATATCGCGCTGAAGGCGGTCGAAGGGACGGCCAAGTTCGTCGCCGACTTGCTTAAGCGCAGTTTCCGCAGTTCACTGCGTTCAAAATTTGGCTTCCTGATTTCCCGGCCTGCAACCGATCTGCTGCGCCACCACCTTGATCCCAATAATCACAATGGTGCGGTTTTCCTTGGACTCAACGGAATTGTGGTCAAGAGTCATGGCGGGGCCAGTGCTGCTGGCGTTGCAAATGCAGTTGCGGTAACCGCGCGGCTGTTGGAGGAAAATGTGACAAAGCGGATTAACGCGGATCTTGAACGGGTTGGCACAAATGGGCTGCATCTTTCCCGCAACGGGGCAGTTTCCTCATAATGCTGCGTTCCGTCCTGATAGGAACGGGCTCTGCATTGCCGCGGCGAGCTGTGCCCAATGCGGAGCTGGCTGAGAAAGTTGATACGAACGACGAATGGATTGCCGAGCGTACCGGCATCCGCAATCGCTATATTGCCGATGATGATGAGACGACGTCGAGCCTTGCAACGGCTGCTGCGCTCAAGGCAATCGAGGCTGCGGGGATAGAGGCCGCCACGATCGATCTCATCGTTCTTGCAACCGCAACGCCGGATCAGACCTTCCCGGCATCGGCCACGATTGTTCAAAATGCGCTGGGCTGTAACGGCTGCATCGCTTTTGATATCTCCGCGGTCTGCTCGGGCTTTCTTTATGGGATCGGCGTCGCCGATTCGATGCTTCGCTCAGGCGCGGCAAAAAGGGCGCTGGTGATCGGCGCTGAAACTTTCAGCCGTATTCTTGACTGGGAAGACCGGGCGACTTGTGTGCTGTTCGGCGACGGTGCCGGTGCCGTTGTCCTTGATGCCCGTGACGAGTCGGGCGATGCGCCGAGGGGAATTCTTGCCACAAGGCTCCATGCCGACGGAGCGCACAATCAGCTGCTCTATGTCGATGGCGGGCCTTCGACGACCGGGACAGTCGGCCATCTGCGTATGAAAGGGCGGGAAGTCTTTCGTCACGCCGTCGTCAACCTTGCCACTGTACTTAACGAGGTGATGGCAGAGACCGGGCTGGAGATAAGCGACATTGATTGGCTGGTGCCACATCAGGCCAATGCCAGAATCCTCGACGCGACCGCAAAAAAGCTGGGAATGCCGGCCGAAAAGGTCATCGTGACGGTCGATCAGCATGCCAATACGTCAGCCGCATCTGTGCCTCTGGCGCTTGATGCTGCAATCACCGACGGTCGCATCAAACCGGGCGACCTGGTCATGCTTGAGGCGATGGGCGGCGGCTTTGCCTGGGGGGCAAGTTTGCTGCGCATCTGATCGGCGGCAGACCAGGCCAGAAGCACATGTGTGTGTAATTGGTTAAAGCATTGCGTTTTTCATTTTTTCTAGTATCGTCAATGCACAACATGGGTCGCACCACAAAAAAATGGAGGCAAAATGCGCTCCGGAGAGACACTGACACGAGCTGCTATTGCAGAGTCCATCCATAATCGGCTGGGCATATCCAGGGCTGAGTCTCTGGACATGGTTGAGTCGATTATTGATCATATCTGCGATGCGCTTGCCAAAGGTGAAAACGTCAAGATTTCCGGTTTTGGAACTTTCTTGCTGCGCGATAAGGGCGAGCGGATTGGCCGAAACCCGAAAACGGGCGTCGAAGTCCCAATTACACCGAGGCGTGTCCTGACGTTTCGGGCCAGCCAGATGCTTAAGGACGGGGTGTCCGGTTCGTGACACCTGTGGATGGTGATATTCCGTTTTTCGATGATGGAAAATCACCCGATGCGCTTCGCACGATCGGTGAAGTGGCCAAGGCGCTTGGAATTCGACAGCACGTTTTGCGCTATTGGGAAGAGCAGTTTCCAACGCTCAAGCCTCTAAAGCGAAGCGGAGGCCGGCGATACTACCGCCCGGAAGACGTGAAGCTGATCGCTCGGATCGACCGGCTCGTGCATCACGACGGATACACGTTGCGTGGAGCACGCCAGGCAATATCTGGCAAAGATCGCGTCGAAACGGGTAAATCGGATGCGTCTGCGCAAGCTGCACCGAACCCGGCGGAAATCCGCGCAAAGCTGGTTTCGATCAGGGAATCGCTGGCGAAAGCTCTGGCTTCAGCCTGAAATCCTGAAATTTTTCAGCCGATTGGCTCTGGCCCCAATGCGGGGTCAAGGTCGCGCGGGCGTGTAAGATGGACGAGTCGGCCGCAGCCGTCGTCAATGTCTTGCCAGCTATCGATGTCGAGTTCGATGACAGCGAATGTTGCGGTCGGGAACTTGATCTCGACGATTTCGCGCAGCGGATTTTCCGCATTATCTGGCACCAGGTCAAAGATCATGTCTTCGAGCCCGGGATTGTGCCCGACCATGATGATAGAATCGGGACCGCCCTCCTGCTCTCGCAACAGATCGATCAAAGTTGCTGAATTTGCGAGATAAATCCGCCGATCCCAAATGACAGGCGGTGAACTTCCGGCGGCTTCACCCGCAATCTCGATCGTCTGGGTCACGCGAGCGGCTGGGGACGCGATCACTTTGTCCCACTTTATGCCATATGTGTGGAT
>JAHRVR010000133.1 GCA_019090585.1 Sphingomonadaceae bacterium | reverse complement strand
TGCCTTTCCATGGCAGCCAGCGCAAGTGAATGACTGATGCAAAACGAAAACACCGACGATGATGACGTGACTGTTGCGGCACAAGATGCCGCGGCGAATGGATCGCGTTGGCAATGGTGGCAGCTTGCTTTGCTCGCCCTGCTGGGCCTTCTGGTCGTGGTCATTGCTGTCGGCTGGTCCTCGCGCGAGAAGATCGCCGGGACCCTGATTTCCTCGGAACTGGAACGCCACGGCATTAAGGCCAGCTACACCATCGAATCGATCGGTTTGGGGCGTCAGGTTCTTGCAAATCTGGTGCTGGGCGATCCCGAAAAGCCCGATTTTACGGCCGAGCGGGTCGTCGTGGGTATCTCCCCGCGTCTCGGAGTTCCCGCAGTCAGCGGCCTCATCCTGGTCAAGCCGCGCCTCTATGGCGGCTACCGGCAAGGTGAATTGAGTTTTGGCAGCCTCGATCCCCTGATCTTTACTGACTCCGATGCGCCTTTCAGCCTGCCCGACCTTGATCTGAAAGTTGAAGATGGGCGCGGGCTTGTTGAGAGCGAATATGGCGCTGTCGGGATCAAGCTGTCGGGCTCTGGTGGCTTGCGCGGTGGTTTTGCGGGCGAAGTCGCGGTCAATGCTCCGCTGATCACGCTGGATGGCTGCAAGGCGCGCGGCGCGTCTCTCTATGGCAAGATTACCGTCCAAGACGCCAGACCGCGTTTGTCGGGGCCTGTGCGGCTTGGACGGCTCGATTGCGCAGACACTGGCGCGCACCTTCGTAAATTGGCGATAGATGTCGATGTCACCGCCAATGATTCGTTGGACAGCGGCGAAGGCGACCTCTCGGTCAAGTCCGGGCCGATGGAGATGCGTGACAATCGTTTGGCCGGGGCGGGCGGAACTGTCCGCCTGAGCTGGCGCGGCGATTCCCTGACCGCGCGGTATAAACTTGGTGGTAATGGCATTTCCGCGCAGCAGTTCCGGGCCTCGCGCCTGCGCATGTCAGGCAGCGTGCGCGCGCTTGAAGACTTTGCGCGGGTGGAGATCGAAGGCGATCTCGACGGCAATCTCACGGGCATGGGTGCTCCGCTCGCATCGACGCTTGCATCGCTAAACGATTCCGCTCGCGATACCCTTGCCGGGGATGTGATTTCCCAGATCAGCGCGGCATTACGCCATGAGGTGCGGGGCAGCACGCTTTCGGGAAGATATATCCTGCGCCGCAATTCTGATGGCCCCAGCCTGGTGGTCCCGCGCGCAATCCTGCGGGGCCGCAGCGGCTCTGCGCTATTGTCCATATCCCGGCTCCAGCTTCGCTCGGGCGGTGATGGTTTCCAGCTCCTCACCGGAAATTTCGCAACCGGCGGCAAGGGACTTCCGCAAATCAATGGCCGCGTCGCGCAGAGCGCGGACAAGCAACTATTGCTGAAGCTGCGTATGCCGGAATATCGCGCCGGCTCGGCCAGCGTGGCGGTGCCGCGCTTCGCCATGGTCCAGATGCCCGGTGGGGCGCTGGGCTTTTCTGGCACGGCGCAGCTAAGCGGCGCATTTCCGGGTGGGATGGTGAAAGAGCTTAACGTCCCGCTCGAAGGCAACTGGTCGGCGCGCACAGGGCTTTCCGCGTGGCGCAAGTGTACAGATCTGCGCTTCGATCAAATCGAACTGGCTCAGGCAAGGTTGAATAAGGGAGCGCTGCAGCTCTGTCCGCCACAAGGTGGAGCGATCGTTCGGTCCACTCCGGGCGGGTTCAAGATCGCAGGCGGTGTTCCCTCGCTCGATCTGGACGGCGATCTAGGCGAAACGCCTCTCCGGATTACCAGTGGCCCAATCGGTTTTGCCGGTCCGGGCAAGCTCGATGCACGGTCCATCGGCGTATCGCTGGGCCAAGGGGATGCGACCTCTGAATTTCGGATCGATGAGTTGACGGCGCGATTGGACGGCACTGTGTCGGGGACGCTTGCAGGGGCCGAAGTGCTGCTTGATGCGGTGCCGCTCGACCTTCGCGACATTTCCGGCAAGTGGCGCTTCGCCGACGGGAAGCTTGAGCTGAGTGACGGGGTGTTGCGACTGGAGGACCGCGAGCAGGTCAATCGGTTCGAAGAGCTGATTGCCCGCAGCGCGATGCTCCAGCTTGCAGACAATGTCATCACGGCTGATGCACTTTTGCGGGAACCGGCCAGCGACCGACAGGTGGTGCACGCGAAAGTGACGCACGACCTTTCGAGCGGGCGGGGCGGTGCTGACTTGCGGGCCGACGGCATTGTGTTCGATCAGGACGTGCAGCCCGATACGCTGTCTCATCTGGCGCTGGGAGTCATCGCCAATGCCGAGGGCGTGGTTCGCGGGACAGGCCGAATTGATTGGGGCGAGGATGCGGTAACCAGCACGGGTCGTTTCGCTACCGATGATTTTGATTTCGCCGCCGCGTTCGGTCCGGTCAAAGGGGTTTCCGGGACTGTCACTTTCACCGATCTGCTCGGCCTTGTGACGCAGCCGGATCAGACACTGCACATTGCCTCGATCAATCCGGGGATCGAGGTTAATGACGGCGTGCTGACTTTTGATCTTAAACCCGGCCATGTCCTTGATATTGGCGGGGCGCACTGGCCCTTTCTGGGCGGGACACTGCATCTGGAGCCGGTCACAATGCAGATCGGAGGCGCTGAGCCCTTGCGCTATGTTCTGACCATCGACGGCC
>JAHRVR010000132.1 GCA_019090585.1 Sphingomonadaceae bacterium | reverse complement strand
TGCCTCCGCACTCATCGGCTGCATGCTCTTGAGCTTCTTCAGCTCTGCCTGTGCCTTGGCCCGGGCCTCCTTTGAAAGCTTGAGCTTTTCAATTTTCTCCTGGAGTTCCGCCAGCTCATTGGCCTCTTCGCCTTCGCCGCCACCAAGTTCAGACTGAATCGCCTTGAGCTGTTCATTCAGGTAATATTCGCGCTGGGTCTTCTCCATCTGACGCTTCACGCGGCCCCGGATCTTGCGCTCTACCTGTAGCACGCCGAGCTCGCCTTCCATGAAGCTGAATACCATTTCCAGTCGCTTCATGGGATCGGCCTCGCACAGCAGCGCCTGCTTGTCCGAGACTTTGCCAGCAAGCTGCGCAGCAACGGCATCGGCAAGCTTGGCGGCATCGTCGATATCGCCAAGCTGTTCACCGGCATCCTGTGACAGCTTCTTGTTTAACTTTGCATATTCGCCAAACTGTTCGACCACCGAACGCATCATTGCCGAAACTTCGGTGCCTGAAGCGCTTACCGGCTCGATATTCTCAACCTCGGCAATCAGCATCTCGGCGTCGCCATTCATCTCCAGGCGGACATCGCGAAGCTGCGTCCGGCCCTGCCCCTCAACCAACACCCGCACTGTGCCATCCGGCAGTTTAAGAAGCTGCAGAACACTGGCGATCACGCCGATTTCGTACAGATCGTCGCGATCCGGGTCATCACAGCCGGGGTCCAGCTGCGCGAGGAGGAAGATATCCTTGTCACCGGCCATTGCCGCCTCAAGAGCGGCAACTGACTTTTCGCGCCCAACGAAGAGCGGCACGACCATACCGGGGAAGACAACGATATCGCGCAAGGGAAGCAGGGGAAGTGAGTTCACAATAGTTTCCATATTCATGCGTTCGGTCAGGTAAGCACCCAGACTGCAACTGTTGGATGGGAATATGGGGGTGCCCTGTCCGCCGTGCAATGGCAGGACCGCGCAAGCTTGTGGACGGCACCCGTTCCAGCGCCTTTGGGTATTTCGCCGCTAACCTGTCCAAAACCGGAGCGGCGACTGATCCTCGCGCATCATTTGGGCGATGCCGGTCAGCGCGAAGAAAGTGACCGTGTCATCAGGTCTGCCAACCGTTCGTTTTCCTGTTCCAACAGGTCGAGCGCAGGGCGTTGCCCCGGCAGCCAGTCCGGAGTCAGCAATATGGCAAGGTCCGCCGCCCGGGTAAGGCAGCGCCATGTGATCTGCTCCCCATATGTCAGGGTAACGCGGGTGACCCTTTCGAACGTCAGATCCACAAAGCGCAGCCGATCAGAATAAGCGCGCTCGGCGGGCATGTCCGCGGGAGTGTTCCGTCCATCATGGACAGAAACGCGCCAATACTGTTTTTCCTCAAGGTTCCGTTCGGTCAATCCGGGAAGATTCACGACCGTAATCGGCTCAAGGCTCTCTTCATCATAGATCACGACGCGCATGGCGGTTCTCCGTCTATCCCAAGCGCAATATACGCCTCAAACGTGGCCGTTTCAATTTAATGGAACGCAAATCATGCCCAAACGCCCCCTCAGAACGGCAGTTTGAAGCCGGGAGGAAGCTGGATGCCGTGCCTGACCTTGCGCATTTCCTCTTCCGCAACACCATCGGCTTTGGCCCTTGCGTCATTAAATGCAGCGGTAACAAGGTCTTCCAGAATGGCTTTTTCATCCAGCTTCAACATGGATTCGTCAATCGCCACGCCATTGACTTTGCCCTTTGCCGTGCAGCGGATCTTCACCAGCCCACCGCCGGCAACGCCTTCAACTTCAATGGCGTCCAGCTTGTGCTGGGCCTCTTCCATTTGCTTGTTGATCACATCGCTGGCCTGCTGGGCCGCCTTCATCATATCTTCGATCGAATTCATCGAAACCTTTCCTCTTTAATCAGTTTCGCCAAGTCTTCGCGCCACTAACCCGGCGGGCGCCATTGTCATCCTGCACAAATTCCGCATCGGGAAAGGCCGCAAAAGTCGCTTCGACCAGCGGGTCAGAGCGTTTTATCTGCTCGGCTGCTTCCCTGTTGCGCTCATCGGTCTCACGCATGCTGGGCTGACCGCCCTCGTCGAGCCGCTTCACATGCCAGTCCTGCTGCGTGACATCTTCCAGCGCCTTGCGGATATCTGACGAAGGATCACCGGAAAAACCCGGAACCAACGAGAATTTGAGTGTGTCTGCCTCTAGCGAGATGACCCGAACCCAATCCCGCATGACCTGCCATGCCTGCAAATGGCTGGACTGGCCGACACGCTCGACCAGCGCGCTCCACGGCGGCGAAGCCTCGGCTCCCGGCGCCGCCGGGGTCTCGGTCGGCTCAGCAGGTCCGGACGGCTGGAGATGAATCTCGCCAAGCTTTTTTGCCAGTTCCCCCGGATCGGGCATGTCGCAGGCATGCATAACGCGCAGCAGCGCCATCTGCGCCGCAACCAACGGGTCGGGCGCAGATCGCACCTCGTCATGACCCTTGATCAGCAATTGCCAAAGCCGATGCAACTGACCCGGCTTGAGCGAGGCAGACCAGCCTTCCAGCGCCTCGCGCTCTTCCGCCGAACCGGCGTCAGCGGCTTTCCCGCCCACTTGCACAACGGTAATCCGGTGGATGAGCTCCATCAATCCGCGCAACAAGGCTTGCGGTTCGACGCCCAAGGAAAATTGTTGATCGATCAGCCCAAGCAAAGCCTCGCCGTGCCCGGAAAGAAGGGCGTTCAGCAGGCTGCGCTGGGCGCTCTTGTCGGCAAGGCCCAGCATGTCGCGCACGTGCGCTGCTTCTATCCTGGCGTCCGAATCAAGATCCGCATGGGCAATCGCCTGATCGAGGATCGAAAGCCCGTCACGGACGGAACCTTCAGCAGCCGCGGCGATCATGGCGAGCGCTTCGGCCTCAGCCTCGACACCCTCCTGAGCACAGATATTTGCAAAATGTTCAGCGAGCAGCGGCGCTTGTATGCGTTTGAGGTCAAAGCGCTGACAGCGCGACAGGACCGTCACCGGCAATTTGCCAACCTCGGTCGTTGCGAAAAGGAATTTCACATGGGCCGGTGGCTCTTCAAGCGTCTTCAAAAGCGCATTGAACGCATTGCGCGAAAGCATGTGAACTTCGTCGATAATGTAGATCTTGTACCGTGCGGAAACCGCCGCGTAGCGCACCGCCTCGATAATCTCGCGCACATCGTCGACGCCAGTGTGAGAGGCCGCATCCATCTCGATCACATCGATGTGGCGGCCCTCGGCAATCGCCACACACGGCTCACACACACCGCAGGGGTCGATTGTCGGTCCGCCCTGCTCGTCCGGCCCGATGCAATTGAGCGCCTTGGCAATCAGCCGGGCGGTGGACGTTTTGCCAACACCGCGCACGCCGGTCATCAGGAAGGCATGTGCCAGCCGGTCACGCGTGATGGCATTCGCCAGCGTCTGGACCATGGCTTCCTGCCCGATCAGCTCAGAAAAGGTCTGCGGGCGATATTTGCGGGCCAGCACGCGATAGGGTTGCGTCGTTTGCGCCGGTTTGGCCGCTTCCGCTTTGATTACGGGCGGATTGGGCTCCGGCTGACGCGGTTCCCGCTTTTCAGCTTGTGATTGCGTGTTGGGTTCAGGATCAGGTTCAGGTTCAGGCTCGGCCTTAACCTCGGGCTTGGCCGCCTCGTCATCTCCGCCAAACAGGGCAGACTGGCCGGCCGCTTCAAGCTCAGCGGCACTCGGCTGGTTTTCACCATCCTCGTTCTGCTCATCGCCAAAAATATCAGGTGAATCATCCATGCCAATTCAATTTAGGCGTGTGCGGCTCTCATGTCGAACGCATTACGGCCTGTTCGCCCATGAAATCACCAATTGGCTTAAGAAAAAGGAGCCGAGCGACCCGCCGCAACCCGTTGTGGCTGCTTCCTTCCGGACCTGACCAGGTTCGCGAACGCAAACGCCCACTCGACTCCCGGGCGCGCATATGGCGGCAACCTTGGCCTTTGTCCAGCATCGCTGCTGGATTCTGGAGACCGGCTGAAACCGAGCGAGGTCATCCGGCACGGATGACCGCACAACGCACAATTTATTTGAAATTGTCAGCGTAAGCCTGAATCTTCAGCCGGCGCGGCGGAGTCTGGAAAACACGCGCGGTGATCCCGTATCTCTCGGCATAAGCCTGCGCTTCGCCGCAGCTTGCAAAATTAATCTGCACTTGCTGTTTTGTGTCGCCAGAACCGGCCCAACCCATCAACGGATCGGGTTTCTTGGCCTCTTCAGGCACAAATTCAAGGATCCACTGATCCATAAGCGCCTTGCCGGACTGCATGGCGTTTTTTGGTCGCTGAAAGATACGTGCGGTCATGGACGTCCTTTTGTTTACTTCCGGGCAGAAATCAAGATTTCCTTCAGAAGCTCTCAATCACGGGCCAGCCGGATCAAGGCCCTTCCCCGCGTGAAAAGGCATTCTTCGTCTTCAGGCTCGGTTTTTCCGCCCATGGCTCGTCCGGCCAGCGATGTTTTGGATATCTGCCTTTCATATCGCGCACCACATCGCGCCAGCTCCCGCGCCAGAAACCCGGCAAATCGCGCGTTGTCTGGATCGGGCGGCCCGGCGGCGATGTCAGCTTGAGCAGGAGCGGCTGCGGCGGATTTCCGATCTGCGGATGACTGTCGAGGCCGAACAGGGCCTGCACTCGCACTTCAACCGATGGGCCGCCCGGATCGGCATAATCAATATCATGCCCAGTGCCCGCTGGGCTCGTGAAGCGCTTTGGTGCAAGCCGGTCGAGCCGCTGCCTGCTATCCCAGTCGAGCTGCCCCAGCAGCGCGTCTGCCACCTTGCCGGGCGAAAGGTTGAGATCGCGCCGGCCCTCCAGCAGCGGCGCAAGCCAGTCCAGCGCGGTTTCGGCCAATGCCGCATGACCAAGCGCCTCGATCCCGGCATGGCGCGACCGCGCAATCAACGCAGGCGGAAGAAGATCATCCAGCATGTCACACGCTACGCCGAGCAAAAATTGCAGCACTTGCTCCGAATCTGGAGCAGGATCCGGTCCCGACGCCAGCGTAATCGCCCCCATGCGCCGTTCCAGCCGCGCTTCGACGCGTCCATCCTCCGCGTTCCAGCGCAGGACGGACCGCCGGTCGATACGCTCACCGAGATAATCCTCAATCTCCTGAGACGTCAGCGGCGCCGCGGACGTGATCCTCGCGCTTTTCGCTTGCCCTTGCGCATCGCCGATCACCAGCCACTTGCTGCTCGCAAGCGGCGATGCCGGATCCAGAACATAACCGCGCCCGCCAACCGAAAGCCAGTTTTCACCCGTTGCATCGCGCGCACGGGCCACCATGTCCGGCCGGGCAAGAGCAAGGAACAGCGCGGGATTCCGGCCATCGTCGACCCCCGCTCCGACCAGTGAACGCGCACGCGACGCCCAGCGATCCGCCAATTTGCGCGAAGCCCCGGCGCGGGCTGAGCGGTCAGACTTCCACTTATCCAGCCGCTGCATCAGATCTGCGCTTCGCCCGCCCAGACCGCGCTCCTGAAGCAGCAAGGCAAGCTGAGCCGCGTCCTGTGCCTGTCCGGCCCCGGCACCCAGAAGCGCCATCGCGGCCTGATCGGGAGCCATCGGCAATTCAGAAACCTGCCGTCCAAGCGGCGTTATCGCACCGTCCTGATCGAGAGCGCCAAGCGCCTCCAGCCGCGACCGGGCAGCCTCCAGAGATGGCTTGGGCGGCAGATCGAGCCACGCCATCTGTGCGGGATCGCGCGAGCCCCACCGCGCCAGCGCCAGAACCAGAGACGAAAGATCGGATGTTTCGATTTCCGGCGGGTCGAATGGCCGAAGCCCCGCATGGCCGCCCTCTTCCCACAGCCGATAGGCAATGCCCGGACCCTGACGGGCCGCTCGCCCCGCCCTTTGCGCGGTCGATGCCTGGCTGGCGCGATGCGTCACCAACCGCGTAACACCTGCGGCTCGATCAAATTCGGCGCGGCGCGACAGTCCGGAATCGACAACCACGCTCACCCCCTCCAGCGTCAACGATGTTTCGGCGATCGCCGTGGCAAGAACGATGCGGCGGCGGCCTTCCCGGTCGCGGCGGATGGCGGTGCGCTGCGCAGCCGGCTCGCATTGACCATGTAGCGGCAGTACCAGCGCATCCGGCAGTTTTTCGGACAGCCGCTCACGAACGCGTTCAATTTCACCGACGCCCGGCAGAAAGGCGAGGACGTCACCGGCCTCCTCTCGCCATGCTGTCAGGATTGCGCCAGCCATCGCATCTTCGATCCGCAATTCAGGCCGCGAACCAAGCCAGCGAAAGCTGAGCGGATGCGCCTTGCCTTCGCTTTCAATAACCGGCGCCCCACGGCCGTCTTCGCCGAGCAAGCGGGCAAAGCGCGTGCCGTCTATCGTCGCGGACATGACAAGCAGCCGCAAATCCTCGCGCAGCACTTGCTGGCATTCGATCGCAAGCGCGAGTCCAAGGTCACTGTCGAGATGGCGCTCATGCGCTTCGTCGAACAACACAGCACTGACGCCGCCCAGTTCCGGATCAGATAGAATCGTTGAGACGAAAATCGCTTCGGTCATCACCAGCACCCGCGTTCGCGCTGAGCGTCTCGTATCGAGGCGCGTCAGATAACCGATCGTCTCGCCCGGCTTTTCACCCAGCAATTCGGCCATGCGTTCAGCCGCCGCGCGCGCGGCAACACGGCGCGGGCTAAGCACGATGACCGTTCCGGCGCACCAGTCCTGATCGAGCAGCGCAGGAGCAACCGCCGTGGTCTTGCCCGCCCCGGGCGGCGCGATCAGCACCGCACTTGCCCGTTCACGCAATGCGCGAAGGAGATCAGGCAAAACGGAATGGATCGGAAGGTCGTTCACCAGCGTGGGTTTACGGGCAAATCGCGAAAGTGGCTATTGCGCCAATGCGGCTGGCAAACAGGCATGTTCCCGCCGCCATGAGCACGACAGATCAGTATCGCCGCGTCACGGAAAATTCGGCCGCTTCAGCCATCGCGGCACGCGCCTCATTTGCGGGGAAACCGGCAATGGCATCGATGGCACGCTGCGCGAAATAGTGCGCCCGGTCCCGTGTTGCACGCACAGTGTCATGGCGATTGATAAGCTTGACCGCATGGGCCAGATCCTCATCCTCAACACGAAAGCCAGCGATGGCATCGCGCCAGAATGTGCGCTCTTCCTCATTGCCCCGGGCGTAAGCCAGAATCACCGGCAAGGTCATCTTTCCTTCGCGGAAATCGTCACCCTTGTCCTTGCCCGATTCCTGCGCATTGGAATCATAGTCGATGGCATCGTCAACAAGCTGGAACGCAATACCAAGATTGCGCCCGTATTCTTCCAGCGCGCGTTCCTCGCTTTCGCTGCATTCGCCCAGCACGGCAGGAATACGCGTGGCGGCGGCAAAGAGAGCGGCAGTCTTGGCCCCAATGATCGACTGATAGCGTTCTTCGCTCGTCTCGATCTGGCGCTGAGCGGTCAGCTGATCGACTTCACCCTCTGCGATTATGGCCGAAGCACTGCTCAGTATCTTGAGGACACGCAAGCTGCCGTCTTCGACCATCAGCTCGAAAGCGCGGCTGAACAGGAAATCTCCAACCAGCACCGTGGCCGGATTGCCAAATACGATATTGGCGCTGGTCTTGCCGCGCCTCAGATCCGATTTGTCGACCACATCGTCATGCAGCAAAGTCGCGGTGTGGATAAATTCAACCGCGGCGGCCAGCTTGTGATGGCGGTTGCCGTGATAGCCACACAATTGAGCGCCGATGACCGTCAACATCGGTCGCATCCGCTTACCACCGCCCGAAATCAGGTGGCCGGCAAGCGCGGGGATCAGCGGTATCTCGCTCTGCATCCGCTCAAGGATGACCGAGTTAACCGCATTCATCCCCTGCGCTGTCAATGACAGTAGCGGTTGGAGCGTGGGTTCCGGCCCACTGGGGCGCAGCGGTACAACGTTAGCACTCATCGATAGGCGCATTGCGCTTTGGCATGGGGAAGGCAAGCGTTAATGGTTATAATCGACCGTCATTGGACATCTGGAAAAGGTGGATCGGGTCTGCTAGCGCAAGTGCCGATGAGTGACGATGCCCCTGCAAGCGATCCGGTCCTGGCCGGTTACCGTTCCAGCATCGATAATATCGATGCTGCCTTGATCCACATGCTCGCCGAGCGATTCCGCATCACCAAGGCTGTGGGTGCCCACAAGGCCGAAACAAAACTCCCGACATCCGATCCGGGCCGTGAAGACCGCCAGATCACGCGGATGCGCAAGCTCGCCGAAGATGCCAGCCTCGATCCGGAATTTTCGGAGAAGTTCCTTCGCTTCATCATAGAGGAAGTCATTCGGCACCATGAACAGGCGCGTAACGGCAAGAGCTGACCAGCCGAAAGAGGGCCTCAACCTTGCGCGCGCGGAAGCTTCAGCTTCGCCAGAAGCCCGCCCAGATCCTCACTTTCAAACAGTTCGACCGTTCCACCATAAATGCGCACGACATCGCGCACGATGGCAAGACCAAGGCCCGTTCCGGGTTTTTCAGTGTCCAGCCGCGCGCCGCGATCGAAGATGCCGACCCGCTCAGCCGCGGGGATGCCCGCGCCGTCATCTTCAACCCACAGTTCACAGAACTCGGGATCATCTCCCGGATCGACTGTCACAAAAACACTGCCACCGCCGTATTTCGCCGCATTCTCTGAAAGATTACCCAGAATTTCTTCAAGGTCCTGCCGCTCCAGCGCGACCATTGCCGTCCGACTTCCGTCCAGGTCAAAGCGCACATTCTCATGAAGCCGGTGCACGGCGCGCAGCACCGCTTCGGCGCTGGTATAGGGATTGACCCGCGCCTGACCTGCCGCACGCCGCCCAACTGCCCTGGCGCGGGCAAGATGGTGATCAACCTGCCTGCGCATAACCGCCGCTTCCCGGATCACCGTATCGCCCAGATCAGGAGCCTGCGCCGTCGCCGCGTTCATGACGACGGTCAACGGTGTCTTGAGCGCATGGGCCAGATTGCCAGCGTGCATTCGCGCTTCCTCCGCTTGACGGTCGGTATGTTCAAGCAGCGCATTCAGCTCATCGACAAGCGGCTGAACTTCAAGCGGCAGTGGCTCTGTCATGGCGTTACTGCCGGTCGTTCGCATCTTCTGAATCCCCCGGCGGACATGGCGCAAGGGAAAGAGGCCGTACCAGGTCTGCGCGCCGGCCATCAGCAACAGACCGATGCCAAGAATCAGGAAACTGTAAGCAAGAATCGAACGAATTCTGACAATCTGCTCATCCAGGTTTTCGCGACTTGCCGCGACGGTAAAGCGCCAGGCCGTATCGCTACCGGGAAGAATGATCGAGCGTTCCATAATCCGCAGTGGTTCGTCCCTGAACTGCTTGCTGTCATAAGCATGGGGCTGTGCATCAAAATGGTCTCCGCGCACTTCAAGGCTGCGGTCCCACAGCGAGCGTGAGGGGAAATCATCATGGCCTTCGCCCCGGATCTGCCAGTAAAGCCCGCTATTGGGCTCAAGAAAGCGCTGGTCACCCAGCGGCCGGTTGAAATACACTTCGCCATCGGGGCCGATCTCTGCAGAACCGACCATGCCGGTAAGCATGTAGCCAAGCTGCTCGTCAAAATTCCGGGTAACGAGATTCGTCAGAGTCAGTGCCAGCGCAATTCCGCCAACGAGCAACAGCACGATTATCCAGCCGGCCGCGATCAGCATCATGCGCCGGGCGAGCGAACCCGTATGCCGCCGACCGCCGCCGTGCGTCTCCCCCTCGGGAGAAGCTACGGGCGGATCAGCCGCGCGGGGCGTCGGCAGGGTCGTCGAGGCTATAGCCGAGTCCACGGATGGTGGTGATGACATCGGCGCCAAGCTTCTTGCGTATGCGTGTAACGAACACTTCAATAGTGTTCGAATCGCGGTCAAAATCCTGATCGTAGATATGCTCGATCAGTTCGGTGCGGCTTACCACCTTTCCCTTGTGATGCATGAGATAGGAAAGCAGCTTATATTCCTGGGCCGTTAGCTTCACCGGTTCTCCGGCAAGAGTAACCCGGCCCGATCGCGTATCCAGACGCACATCGCCGGCCGTCAGTTCGGACGAGGTATTGCCCGATGCGCGGCGGATCAACGCGCGCAATCGCGCGATCAGCTCTTCGGTCTGAAACGGCTTTGCCAGATAGTCATCGGCACCGGCGTCCAGGCCTGCAACCTTATCGGACCAGCTATCCCGCGCCGTGAGCACCAGAACGGGAAAGTCGCGGCCCTCGCGGCGCCACATGCCAAGAACGGTCAGGCCGTCAATCTCTGGCAGCCCGAGGTCGAGGACAACAGCGTCATATTCTTCTGTGGACCCGAGGAAATGCCCGTCCTCGCCATCCTGAGACAGATCAACGGCATAGCCGTTCTGTTCAAGCGTGGACTTGAGCTGATTGCCCAATGTGGGCTCATCCTCGACAATCAGGATGCGCAATTCCGGTCTCCCTTTTGAAACAACACCGAAATGGGGGGAAAGCCATCTCCCGTCAAGCGAAGCACTTCTCTCAAAGCCTAGCGCGACCGTGCGATGATCCTGCCGGTTCGGGCATCGACATCGACGAAATGGACTTTACCCTTATCGATGAATTTAAGCCGGTAGGCCATTGCGGCGGGATCATACTCAGGGCCGAGATATTGCATGCCTTTCATCTGGGGAAGCACACGCCGTTCAATCTGACGCAAAGACCGCACATTGCCGGCTTTTCGCTGTTCACGGACCTGACCCTGCTCATTGGGAGGATCGGCACGCGCAGGCAGGCTCGAAGTGACAAGAGCCATGGCCATCAGGGCAAGATAATATCTCATAGATGCTCAGCGCTACCCCGTTTGCCTTGAACGGGCCGTGAATGCGCCATCGATGCTTGTCAACGCCGCCGCCGGACCGCTAGGGCGCAGCCACATGGCAGTTGCACCAATTTTGAGCTGGGAAGACCTCGGCCTGATCCAGGGTTCCGGCTGGCTTTTTCAGGGCTTGAGTCTGCACATCGCCCCGCGTGACCGGCTGGCGCTAATCGGCCGGAACGGCGCAGGAAAGACAACCTTGCTTCGGCTTATTGCCGGGGAGATCGAGGCGGATCGCGGATTGCGCTCAGTCCAGCCGGGCACGCGTATCATCCTGCTTGAACAGGATCCCTCATTCACCGGCTTCGATACCTTGCTGGATTTTGCGCTGTGCGGCGATGACGCGCCCCAGCGCCACGAAGTAGAAGCGATTGCCGGCCAACTGGGCATAGACCTTTCGCGCGAAGCACAAAGCGCTTCAGGCGGCGAAAAACGGCGGGCGGCGCTCTGCCGTGCGCTGGCGTCAGAGCCGGATTTGCTGCTGCTGGATGAGCCCACCAACCATCTCGACCTTGCCGCGATTGACTGGCTTGAGAGCTGGTTATCGCGCTATAAGGGCGCATTCATCGCCATCAGCCACGACCGAACTTTCCTCACCCGGTTGACCAATGCGACACTCTGGCTCGACCGGGCTGAGCTGCGCCGCAAGGACATCGGCTTTGGCGGGTACGAGGCTTGGGAAGAGCAGGCCTATTCCGAAGAAGCGCGCGCTACGCAAAAGCTCGATGCAAAGCTGAAGATCGAAGCGCACTGGCTTGAGCGCGGCGTGACCGCAAGGCGCAAGCGCAATCAGGGCCGGCTCGAAAAGCTCTATCAAATGCGGGCCCAGCGTGCCGCGATGCTAAGCCCGGCAGGTACAGCGAAGCTCAAGATCGTGGCTGACGATACAAAGACCAAATCCGTCATCGTTGCCGACCATGTCACCAAGCGTTTCGGAACCGGAGAAAATGAGCGCACGATCATCAGGGACTTTTCCCTGCGTATCCAGCGCGGCGACCGCATCGGCGTTGTCGGTGCGAACGGATCGGGCAAGACGACGCTGCTTAAGTTGCTCACCGGCGAAATCGAACCCAACGAAGGCAAAGTAACGCGCGCCAACACCCTGATAGGCACGGTGATCGACCAGCAACGCAGTCTGCTCTCTCCCGAAAAGCGATTGCGCGACGTGCTGGCCGAGGGCGGAGACTGGATCGACGTGCGCGGAGTGCGCAAGCATGTTCAGGGCTATCTCAAGGAATTTCTGTTCGATCCGGGTCTGGCCGATGCCAAAGTCGGCACCCTGTCAGGCGGTGAGCGCTCGCGGCTCTTGCTGGCACGGGAATTTGCGCGGCGCTCCAACCTGCTGGTGCTGGACGAGCCGACCAATGACCTCGACCTTGAGACGCTCGACTTGTTGCAGGAAGTCATCGCCGACTACGAGGGCACAGTGCTGATCGTCAGCCACGACCGCGACTTCCTTGATCGCACGGTCACGATTACGCTTGGCCTCGACGGTTCGGGTCATGTCGATATCATCGCCGGTGGCTATGCCGATTGGGAGGCCAAGCGAAAAAAACCCGCCGGCCAAGCGGCTAAAAACAAACCAAGGCAAGCGGAGCAGGCAAACACCGCTCCGAATCCGAAATCCAGAAAGCTGTCTTACAAAGACCAACGCGATTACGATCTGCTGCCCGGTCAGATCGAGGAACTCGATGCCGCCATCGCGCGCGACGAAGCCGCTCTCGCCGATCCCGGCCTTTACACCAGCAACGCTGATAAGTTCGTGATGCTTACCGAGGCATTGAAACAAGCGCGCGAAGAAAAGGACACGGCCGAAGAGCGCTGGCTGGAACTTGCAGAAATGGTAGAGGGCCAGGGCCGATGACCGCGCTCCAACTGGCTTGAAATCGCCCCAAGCGGCTCGCCTTAGGAAATTCGATAGAAATCCGCGACGCGGTCCAGAGCAATTTTCAGCACCAGCTTTCCGCTTCTGGCCGGCCAACCCAGCCCCTTTTCGGCATCGGCAATGGCATCGCCGGCGCAGACCACACGCCACAGAATATCGGTAAGCCCCGGACCCGCCTGTTCAACGGCACCGTCAAAACGCGCTTTGGCCGCCATTTGCCGCTCGGTCGGATTCAACCCGCGCTCACCGCCGCCGCTCACCCGCACTGGATCCCAGCTCATGGTAAGACTGGGCAAAAGCTGGGCGCGCTCCCAGTCGGCGCGCAACCTTTCGCCAGCGTCGAACTGGCAGTCACTGATATGCCCGCGCGCATGCAACCATGTCAGCGGGGATTCCGCCAGGTTTACACTCGCACTGCGCCGCGCCTTGCGCACGCGCCGGTTCGTCGGTCCCTCAGCCGTCAGTTCGCGCTCTGCCAGAACC
>JAHRVR010000131.1 GCA_019090585.1 Sphingomonadaceae bacterium | reverse complement strand
GCAAGCACACCAGGCGACTGAGCCTTGCCAGACCATTGAAGATCAGGTTCGCAAACCCATTGCGTGAAATCCACGATGCGCGCTCCGGCAGCGAGGGGTGCTCACAGCGAAAACACGAACGTCCTATAAAAGCATAAGGCCCCCGGCGGATCACTCCACGGGGGCCTTATATTTTGGCGTTGCGGCTGGCGCTTGAAGATTATTCTTCGGGCTTGTCCTCGCCCTCCGATACTTCGGGTGCTTCAGGCGCTTCGGGTTCATCAGATGCTTCCGGTGCTTCCGGTGCTTCCGGTGCTTCCGGCACCTCCGATACTTCAGGCGCGTCCGATACCTCTGGGTTCAGATCTTCGCCCGCATCGGCAACGGCAGCGTCAGTTTCACCTTCCGTCGCGGCAACCGGATCATCACCGATGGCTGGCTCCGCGTCCTGTGCCAGCTCAGCTTCACGCTCCTGCTCGGCTGCTTCTGCCGCAATCAGCGCGTCCTGCATCTTCTTGTACTGAGCACGCAGCGCAGCATCGCGGCCGGAGGCGGCAACGCGCACGCGGCTCATACCCGCACCGGTACCGGCGGGGATCAGGCGTCCGACGATCACGTTCTCCTTGAGACCGATCAGCGAGTCCTGCTTACCTTCCAGCGCCGCCTGCGTGAGCACGCGGGTCGTTTCCTGGAAAGACGCAGCAGAAATGAACGAACGAGTCTGCAAGCTTGCCTTGGTGATACCAAGCAGGATCGGCTTGCCCTGAGCGGGTTTCTGCCTCCTCGTAAGCTTGGCGTTGACCTCGTTCATTTCCTCGTAGTCGACTTGCTCACCGGCCAGCAACGTTGTGTCACCGCCGTCGGTAATCTCAACCTTCTGCAACATCTGGCGAACGATCACTTCGATATGCTTATCGTTGATCTTCACGCCCTGCAGCCGGTAGACTTCCTGGATTTCCGCCACGAGATATTCAGCCAGCGCTTCCACGCCGAGCACTTCAAGAATATCGTGCGGGTCGGGCGAGCCGGAGATCAGGTTGTCGCCCTTCTTGACCCAGTCACCCTCTTGCACATCGATGACTTTGGACTTGGGGATCAGGTATTCAACCGGATCACCCTCCTCCGGAACAATCGCGATCTTGCGCTTGGCCTTATAGTCGCGGACGAATTCAATGCGCCCCGATGTCTTGGCGATGATCGCATTGTCCTTGGGCTTACGCGCTTCGAACAGCTCTGCAACACGCGGCAGACCACCGGTGATGTCACGCGTCTTGGAAGCTTCGCGGCTGGCGCGTGCCAACACTTCGCCGGCCTCTACTTCCTGTCCGTCCTCAACCGAAAGCGTCGTACCCGGGGCAAGCATGTAACGCGCTGCCTCGGTTTCGTCCGATGCCTCATTCAGCAGGGTCAAACGCGGGCGCAGGTCTTCCTTGTTTTTCGACCGGCCTGTCGTGCGCACTTCGGTGATGACGCGCTGGGCGATGCCCGTCGCCTCATCGACCTGCTCGGTCATGGTGCGACCGTCGATCAGATCCTGATATTTTACGATACCCTTGGTTTCAGTGATGATCGGCAGGGTAAACGGATCCCATTCGGCGAGACGATCACCTTCCTTGACCTTGGCGCCGTCCTTGTGGAGCAGGTTGGTGCCGTAAGGAACCTTATGAATTTCCCGCTCATGGCCGTCGTTATCGATAACGATGATTTCGCCATTGCGGGCAAGGCTGAGAAGTTTGCCGCGCTTGTCCTTGATCGTCGGCATGTCGCGATACTCGACCTTACCATCGCACATGGTTTCAAAGTGGCTGGTCTCATTGACCTGCGCAGCACCGCCGATGTGGAAGGTGCGCATCGTCAGCTGCGTGCCCGGCTCACCGATCGACTGGGCGGCGATGACACCGACCGCCTCACCAATATTGACCGGCGTACCACGGGCAAGGTCACGCCCATAGCACTTGGCACAGACGCCCTGCTCGGCTTCGCAGACCAGCGGCGAACGAATGCGCGCGGCCTGAACACCGGTTGCCTCGATCGCCTTGACCGCAGGCTCGTCCAGTAGCGCCCCGTTCTTGGCGACGACAGTGCCATCCTTGTCTACAATGTTCTCGGCCAGGGTGCGGCCCAGGATACGCTCGGCAAGCGAAGCGATCGTCGAGCCGCCCTGCACGATCGAGCGCATTTCCAGCGCACGGTCGGTTTTGCAGTCCTCAACCACGACGACGCAATCTTGCGACACGTCAACAAGGCGGCGGGTCAGATAGCCCGAGTTCGCCGTCTTGAGCGCGGTATCGGCCAGACCCTTGCGGGCGCCGTGGGTGGAGTTGAAGTATTCAAGGACGGTCAGGCCTTCCTTGAAGTTCGAGATGATCGGCGTTTCGATGATTTCACCTGACGGCTTGGCCATGAGGCCGCGCATACCGGCAAGCTGCTTCATCTGGGCTGGCGAACCACGCGCACCAGAGTGGCTCATCATATAGATCGAGTTGATCTGCGCCTCGCGGCCATCCTTGTCCTTTGGCGTCGCCTTGATCTCGTCCATCATGGCGTTTGCCACCTGATCGCCGCAGCGGCTCCAGGCATCGATCACCTTGTTGTATTTTTCCTGCTGAGTGATCAGACCGTCCTGGTACTGCTGCTCATAATCGGCAACCAGTGCCTTGCTCTTCTCAACCAGCTCCACTTTCGAATCCGGGATAATCATGTCATCCTTGCCGAAGGAAATGCCGGCCTTGAAGGCATGACTGAAGCCGAGCGACATGATGGCATCGGCAAACAGAACCGTGTCCTTCTGGCCGGTGTGGCGATAGACCTGATCGATAACGTCACCGATTTCCTTCTTGGTAAGAAGGCGGTTGACGATCTCGAAGGGCACTTTGTGGCTCTTTGGCAGGCATTCTGCGATGAGCATACGGCCCGGAGTCGTCTCGAACCGCATCACGACCTCCTTGCCCTTCTCATTCGTCTGCGGAACACGGGCTATGATCTTAGAATGCAGCGTCACCGCGCCAACTTCCAGCGCCTGATGCACTTCGGCCATATCGGCCAGAGGCATACCTTCGCCCGGCTCACCGGCGCGGTCCATCGACAGATAATAGATGCCCAGCACCATGTCCTGCGAAGGCACGATGATCGGCTTGCCGTTGGCAGGTGAAAGGATGTTGTTGGTGGACATCATCAACACGCGCGCTTCAAGCTGGGCTTCCAGCGATAGCGGCACGTGGACGGCCATCTGATCGCCATCGAAGTCAGCATTGAAGGCCGAGCAGACCAGCGGGTGAAGCTGAATTGCCTTACCCTCGATCAGTACAGGCTCAAACGCCTGAATGCCGAGGCGGTGAAGCGTCGGCGCGCGGTTCAGCATCACCGGATGTTCGCGGATCACCTCGTCGAGGATATCCCAGACTTCCTTGCGCTCCTTCTCGACCCACTTCTTGGCCTGCTTCAGGGTCATGGAAAGGCCCTTGGCATCAAGCCGCGCGTAAATGAACGGCTTGAACAGCTCGAGCGCCATCTTCTTGGGCAGCCCGCACTGATGCAGTTTCAGTTCAGGACCGGTCACGATGACCGAACGGCCCGAATAATCGACCCGCTTGCCGAGCAGGTTCTGACGGAAACGGCCCTGCTTGCCCTTAAGCATGTCGGACAGCGATTTAAGCGGGCGCTTGTTGGCGCCAGTAATAACCCGGCCGCGGCGGCCATTATCAAACAGCGCATCGACCGCTTCTTGCAACATGCGCTTTTCGTTGCGCACGATGATGTCCGGCGCGCGCAGCTCGATCAGCCGCTTGAGGCGGTTGTTACGGTTAATGACCCGGCGATAGAGGTCATTGAGATCCGACGTTGCGAAACGGCCACCATCCAGCGGCACCAGCGGGCGCAGTTCAGGCGGGATAACCGGAACAACTTCCAGAATCATCCATTCCGGGCGATTGCCCGAATCGATGAAACTTTCGACAACCTTGAGCCGCTTGATGATCTTCTTGGGCTTGAGCTCCGACTTGGTCGTCGCCAGCTCTTCCAGAAGGTCATCCTTTTCCTGCTGGAGATCGAGATCCATGAGCATGATCTTGACTGCTTCGGCACCGATACCGGCCGAAAAACTGTCCTCGCCATATTCGTCCTGAGCATCGAGCAGCTCGTCCTCGGTCATCAGCTGGAACTTCTCCAGCGCGGTCAGACCCGGCTCGATGACGACATAGGATTCGAAGTAAAGCACGCGCTCAAGCTGCTTGAGCTGCATGTCGAGCAACAGTCCGATGCGCGATGGCAATGACTTGAGGAACCAGATATGCGCAACCGGCGCGGCCAGCTCGATATGGCCCATACGCTCACGGCGCACCTTGGTAACGGTGACTTCGACACCGCACTTTTCGCACACAACGCCCTTGTACTTCATGCGCTTGTACTTGCCGCAAAGGCATTCGTAATCCTTCACCGGCCCGAAAATGCGGGCGCAGAACAGCCCATCGCGCTCCGGCTTGAAGGTCCGGTAGTTGATGGTCTCGGGCTTCTTGATTTCGCCGAAGGACCAGCTGCGGATACGCTCAGGCGATGCCAGACCGATCTGAATCTGGTCGAAAGTCTCGGTCTTGGTGATCTGGTTGGTGAATTTGGTCAGGTCGTTCATTTTTCACATTCCCCGGTAAGGGTGAAAATCTGTGGCGGAAGCAAATGGCAGGCGGCGCTCCGGCAGGGGGCCGCCCGCTTGTTTGCCTATTCCGCCGCTTCCGCCACTTCGTCGCCCTCTTCGCCGTCACTAAAGGAGGATAGTTCGACATTGAGGCCAAGCGAGCGCATTTCCTTAACAAGCACGTTAAAGCTTTCGGGAATGCCGGCTTCGAATGTATCGTCACCCTTGACGATCGCTTCGTAGACCTTGGTGCGGCCAACGACATCGTCGGACTTCACTGTCAGCATTTCCTGCAGCGTGTAAGCCGCGCCGTAGGCCTGGAGCGCCCAGACCTCCATTTCCCCGAAGCGTTGTCCGCCAAACTGCGCCTTACCGCCCAACGGCTGTTGTGTAACGAGCGAGTACGGGCCGATCGAGCGAGCGTGGATCTTGTCGTCAACCAGATGGTGGAGCTTGAGCATGTAGATAATGCCCACGGTCACCTTGCGATCGAAAGCATTGCCCGTGCGCCCGTCAAACAGCGTTGACTGGCCCGACGGATCAAGATCCGCAAGCTCCAGCATGGCAGTGACATCGGCTTCGCGTGCACCGTCAAAGACGGGAGTGCCCATCGGAACACCGCCGGTCAGGTTCCCGGCCAGCTCGACGATCGAGTCCGCATCCCTGCCGTCGATGTCATCGTGATACCGCTCACCATAAACGACCTTCAAGCGCTCACGCACGGCCTCGGGCGGCGCAGCGGCCTGCGGATCGGGATTGGCCTGGCGCCAGTCTTCAAGCGCACCTTTGATCTGCTGGCCAAGGCCGCGCGCGGCCCAGCCGAGATGCGTCTCGAAAATTTGCCCGACATTCATGCGTGACGGCACACCAAGCGGGTTGAGCACGATATCGACCGGCGTTCCATCTTCAAGGAAGGGCATGTCCTCAACCGGCAGAATGCGGCTGATCACGCCCTTGTTGCCGTGACGGCCGGCCATCTTGTCGCCCGGCTGCAGCTTGCGCTTCACAGCAACGAAAACCTTGACCATCTTGAGCACGCCCGGTGCGAGCTCATCGCCGCGCTCCAGCTTTTCCTTGCGATCCTCGAACTTGTCCTGGATCGCATTCACGGTCTCGTCATACTGGACCTTGACCGCTTCGAGCTGGCCCTGAACCTTGTCGTCGGCAACGGCGATTTTCCACCATTCGTACTTTTCAACTTCGTTCAGCGCATCCTCGGCGATCTTCGCACCCTTTGTCAGGCCATCGGGCGCCGCAGCGGCGATCTGGCCGACCAGCATTTCACGCAGGCGGTTGTAAGTGGCGCGATTGAGGATGCCGCGTTCGTCCTCGCGGTCCTTGGCAAGGCGTTCGATTTCCTCGTTCTGGATGGCGCGTGTACGATCGTCGATCTCGATGCCGTGGCGATTGAAGACACGCACTTCTACGACCGTGCCGGAAACGCCCGGCGGCAATTTGAGCGACGTGTCCCGCACGTCAGATGCCTTCTCGCCAAAAATGGCGCGGAGCAGCTTTTCTTCCGGCGTCATCGGACTTTCGCCCTTGGGCGTGATCTTGCCGACCAGAATATCGCCCGGATGAACTTCAGCGCCGATATAGACGATGCCCGCCTCGTCGAGGCTGCGCAGTGCTTCCTCACCGACATTGGGAATGT
>JAHRVR010000130.1 GCA_019090585.1 Sphingomonadaceae bacterium | reverse complement strand
GGTGCCGACCGCAGCATAAGGTTCGTAATCCCTGTCGAGCTTGCTCGGCAAGGCTTTGGCAATTGCATAGCAACGCGGGATTACCGGATCGCGGAAAGCAGCCCAGTCCGAATAGAGACCAAGGCTTTCGCGCGCATGGGTTGCGCCGCTGATGCCCGGTGCAGCAATCAGAGCTGTAGCACAGATTAGGGATCGCAATGCTCGCATGGCGTGCGTCTATAGGCGGCGTGCTGGAGATAACAAACGGGAAGGGCGCCGCTTATCCCTCATCGCCATCCCGCCGCGCGCCTTCAAGATTTCGGCGATTTCGCTCTGCTTCGTTTTTTGCCGCGTCCTTTTCCGACCTGGAACGTCCGTATTTGCGCCGGTTGGTCTGGGCCTGTGCCTCTTTCGCGGAGCGCGCCTTGTTCTTTCGCACGGATCGCAGGTTGATGACATCGCCAGTCATAATGCGGGATAAGTGATCTCTACGATCTCCCACTCCTTCTCTCCGCCGGGCAGGCGGACCTTTCGCACATCGCCAATTCCAGCACCGCGCAAGGCACGGGCCAGCGGTGCGCTCCAGCCGATATGGCCGGTGCCGGCATCCTGCTCGTCATCGCCGACCAGTGTGATGTTGCGCTGGTCCTCCTCCACGTCTGCGATGGTGACGCTGGCACCGAAGAAAACGCGCGATCTGTTTGGTTGGCCTGCCGGATCAACCACGCGAAGGGTCTTCATCCGCCGGGCAAGATGAGCCAGTTCCCTGTCGATCTCGCGCATGCGCTTGCGGCCGTAAATGTAATCGCCGTTTTCGGATCGGTCGCCATTCCCCGCCGCCCAGCTTACGATTTCGACAATCTCGGGCCGCTCGGTGCCCAGCAAATGATCGTAGCGCGCGCGCAGCGCGGCCATGCCATCGGGGGTTATCGGCGGGGCGTCCGGTTCCATCGGCGCAGCCGTTCAGCCCGGGTCGCGCTTGCCAAGGAAGCGGCTGAGCGGGAACTTGCCCCTGCTGTAAACGCGGTCAGGGTTTAGGGTTTCATAGACCACGGCGTTTTCGAGCACCTTCTGGACGTAGTTCTTGGTTTCATAGATCGGAATACGCTCAATCCATGTGATCCAGTCGATACTGCCCGTGCGCGGGTCGCCATTGGCGCGCAGCCATTTGTTCACGTTGCCCGGCCCCGCATTATAGGCGCCCACTGCAAGCGGATAGGCCCCGCCGTAATAATCCATCATCCGCCCGAAATAGCCATCGCCGAGGCGGATGTTGTATCTGGCATCAGTGGTGAGCGAGGATGGCCGATATGAGAGCTTCATCTTGCCAGCCTGTTCGCGCGCCGTGCCCGGCATCAGCTGCATAAGCCCGCGTGCTCCGGCATGGCTGATGGCGTTCATGGCGAACTGGCTTTCCTGGCGGGTGATGGCATGGACCATCGTCCAGTTTGAGCCCGGCGGGGCGGGAATGAGCGGGAATGCGGTCTGATGGAAATTGCCATGGCCGTCCGTGTGCGCATTCTGGCCGAGAATTACCGCCAGATCGCGGCGTCCGATTTCGCGGGCAAGATCGGCCACCAGCATATGATCGGCCGCGGTTTCCGCCTGATCGGAGATTTCGCGAAAGAAACGCACCGACGTGCGCCATTTGTAACCGCGAGAGACTTCACGCACAGCGCGGGTGATGGGACGCGCCATGAAGGCCGCCCGCTCGTCAGGCGAAGGTCGGCCAGTGGGTATTCCGTTCAGATTGGGAATCGCACGGTCCAGCCGTTCAAGAGATAACATGCCATAGAAATGGTCAGGATATTGGGCGGCCATTTCGAAATAGCGGTTCGCCCCTTCGGGGTCGCCGGCATCGGCAAGGGCCTTTCCGGCCCAGTAAAACCCTTTGGTGCGCGTGCCGGGCGTTCTGGCTGCTGCGCCATAACGATAGAACAGCGGTGCCGCCCGTTTCGGATCGCGCAAGTTCCACAGGGCCTTGGTGCCGCCGAGCCACATCAGCGAGGTGTAATCGTCGCGGAGGCGAAAGCCGAGAGCGGAAATATCGGTTCCCGGTGCAAAAGCATCGTCTATCGATGCCGCAATCTTGGCCGCCGGGGCCGATCCGGCCCCGCGCGCAGCCCATAACAGGTTGCTGACCCACTTTGTGGGGTAACGCGCCGGGCCGGATGTTTTGGGCCGGGTCGAGAGCAGTGTGACGGCAGCGGAGATGTTGCGCTTGCCGCGCGCCCGTTGGACGCGATTATGAATATAGCCGGGATCGCGCATGTCCAGCGCCGAAAGTGGCAGACCAAGGCTTCCGGGCGCATTGCCTTGAGCAAGGTTCAGCCTCTCCTTGAACAAAGTGCGCTTTTCGGGGGAGACGCGGTCCAGTTGGCGTTGTGCACCTTGGGTCCGGCCTTCCCACAGCAAGGCGTCCATGCGCGCATCGTGATCCTCGCGGCTCAACTGGTCGCCATAGCGAAAGAGCAGGGCTGCTTCGGATGCTTCGCTCATCGGCCCGCCGCGCCAGGCCATGATCGCAGCTTTCCTGGCGCCGGGGTAGTTGAGCGATGCCAGTGCAAGGGCATGTCTGGTGCGCGCCAGATTGCCCAGCGGCGGGAACTTCTCGAAGAAGGATACGACTGTCCGGGCATTCACCGTTTCCCGGCTTAGCGCGGCTTCGGCATAAGAGCGCAGCTTCCTTTCGGAGGGGAATCCGGGGTGAGCCAGAATGAATCCGGAATAATCGCTGAAGCTCAAACGGCTGCTCAGTGTCAGCGATTTCCAGCGAACTATCGCTTGCTGCATGGCTGCGTCTTTGCCACCCGCATTGGCGATACGCGCCTGATCCCATTCGGCGCCATCATTGCACAGTGCAGGCACCGAGGTGCATGCAGTGGCGGCCAACAATACAATCGCAGTCAGTCTGAGCATGCTGGACATTTTGGTTGAAGGCTCCTTATCAGGCGATGAACGAAAGTCCCACGAAGTGACGGCTCGCCTCGGCGGGCTGTTTCTGGGGCAAGAACAAAGGCAAAGTCCATGTTTTCCGGCTCAATACCCGCCCTGGTGACACCCTTTCGCGACGGGAAGTTCGATGAGGAGGCATTTCGCCGCTTCGTGAGTTGGCAGGTGGAGAGCGGCTCTTCGGGCCTGGTGCCTTGCGGCACGACTGGCGAATCTCCGACATTGAGCCATGAAGAACACATGAAGGTTACGGAAGTCTGCATCGAAGTGGCTGCCGGGCGGGTTCCTGTCATTGCCGGTGCTGGCTCCAATTCCACGGCCGAGGCGGTGATGCTTGCCAGCCATGCCGATAAGGCCGGCGCGGATGCCGTGCTGGTGGTGACGCCGTACTACAACAAGCCGAACCAGGAGGGAATGTATCGCCATTTTAAGGCTGTGCATGACGCGATTTCCATTCCTGTGATGGTGTATAACATTCCGGGCCGCTCGATCGTTGATCTCAGCCTCGATACGATGGACGCTCTGGCCCAGTTGCCGCGCATCGCGGGCGTCAAGGATGCCACCGGTGATATTGTGCGCGTGTCGGATTACCTCGAACGAATTGGCCCGGATTTCTGCCAGCTTTCCGGAAATGACGAGACAGCGCTTGCGCATTTCGCCCATGGCGGGTCGGGCTGTATTTCGGTGTCCGCCAATGTCGCGCCGCGGCTTTGCGCGGACTTTCAGGATGCGTTGGCGAGCGGAGATCTGGCAAAGGCGCAGGTTCTCAATGCGCGGCTCCATCCACTGCACCTTGCGATGTTTACCGATACGTCGCCCGGGCCATGCAAATATGCGCTTTCGCGCGTTCACGACTGGATATCGGCTGAGGTGAAGCTGCCCATCGTGGATTGCAACGAAGCGTCGCGTGCGGCTGTTGATGCCGCTTTGGAACACGCCGGGCTGGCTTGACCGTTAACGCGGCGGATTGTGCTTCAGGACGAAATCCATGCTTTCGCGCAGCGCTTGCATCCGGGTGTCGCTGCGAGACAGCCAGTGGTCCTCGTCATCCAGGACGATGTACCGATAAGGTTTGCCAGCGTCTTCGAGGGCATCGGCCATGCGCGAACTCTGCTCGACCGGAAGCCGGGTATCGTCTTCGCCATGGATCAGCAAGACCGGAGCATCGGCACGGTCCGCATGTTTACGCGGAGAGATCGCGTCGAAGCCCGATGGGTCCCCAAACCTCTCTCGTTGGTTGCGGCGGAGCATCTTGCTGCGGCCGCTTTCTTTATAGTCGGTTCGGTAAAATTCTCTGATGTCGCTCACAGGCGCGATGGCGACAGCGCAGCGGTAAAGCCCTTGCTGCAGGGTTACACCGGCCAACGCTGCATATCCGCCATAGCTGGCACCAAGGATGCAAGCGCGCTTGGGGTCTATCGTGCCCTGTTCGGCCAATGCGGCCAGCCCGTCGGAAATATCGGTCTGCATCTTGCGGCCCCACTGGCCGTATCCCGCCCTTTCGAAATCGAGGTTGCGCCCGCCAGAACCACGGAAATTTGGCTGGAATACCGCATAGCCGCGCGATGCGAAGGCCTGCGCCAACCAATCAAATTTCTCCGTGTCCCAGATGCCGAATGGGCCGCCGTGTGGGAGCATGATCACGGGCAGGTCTTTCGCCTCGCGGTCGGGCGGCAAAGTCAGGATGCCGTTCAGTTCCAGTCCGTCGGAGGCCTGGTAATCAAGGGTTGAAATAGGACCGACATGTTTCGAGAGAATCGTTGGCCGGTCATAGCCAACCGGGTTTGCCCGGCCTTTTGTCATATCAATGACATACCAGCTCCCGCTATCTGCGCTTCCGCTCACATGAACAAGAATGTGGCTGGACGCTGGTGTCCAGTCGTGGATATCCACATCGAGATTGGGGAAAGCGCGATAAACTTTGGACAGTATATTCTGTTTGGCCCCATCAAAGAGCACGATCTTGCCGGCTTCGCTATCCTCGCGATAGCCTATCAGCCGGCCGTTTGTCGGATCGACATAAGTGCGCTCTATTGCCATGTCAGCTAAGATTTCCACCGCTTCGCCGCCGGCAAGCGGCACTTTGAACCAGCGGTTTTTCCCGGCTGCGATATCCTCAATTTCGTAGATCGCGCTGGCGCCATCTCTGCCAAAGAAGAGCAGGCTAATGCCTCCGTTCGGGGCAATTCCGCTGGCGATGGTTGTTCGTTCGCTATTTTGAAGCGTCCATTTTCCGGATGATCTGGCCACGTCCAAGGTGGCGCCTATCTGGCCACTTTCGTCGATCAGCCACTTGCGCCAATGCCCTTCATTCGCGGCGGGTGCTGCGGTCCGGGCCTTGTTCTTTTCGAGATCGAGTTCGTAGAGCGTGGCTCGTCCATGATCGAAGATATATCGTAGTTCACTGCGCGAATAAATTAACTTCATGCCTCCCAAATATGCGCGCCAGCGGTCATCGGTGAGCCGTATGCCATAATTGCCGCGAACCGCGTTGGCGATGCTTTTGCTGCGCTTGAACGCCAGATCACCGGATGTTTCCTGCAGGTTCAGGATGACTGCGGTATCCACTTCCGCCTTGTCCGTTGTGAAGCCGTAGCCGAGCTTTTCAGTGCTTCGAACATGAACAAGCAGAAAGTCGTTTCCAGCCCATTGTAAACTGCGAAATTTCACGTCCTCGAGCGGAACTCTCATAGTTAACTCGCCAGCTTCGTCGATGACGAGGACCACCCGCTCGTTCTTGACGCGGCCCGCCACCGCAAACTTCTTTCCGCTTGGCGAGATGGCCATGTCTTCGGTTGACGGAAGTTGTCCAAAGGCTTCGAGAGGAAGTTGGGCGGGCTGGGCGGCAAGCGTTACCGCAGGAAAAAAGGCTGCCAGAAGCACCAAAAACCGTAAAGTCATTTGCAAGTCCTGCTTAACCCATTGGTGATTAAGGCCTTTTATTGACGGTTGCTCAGGTATTTGCAAGCGATGGATTCGTATATCACTCGAATTTGGGTCTATTTCCGGGGCTGGGTCGAAGTTCAGGAAGGGTGTGGCAGATTCTACGCCAGTGTCCTGTCATCAGGGTCTGGAGAATGAACTTCGTTCCCGGCGCTGTTTCAGCCGTTCCCTTTTTGCCCTGCGACCCCTACATGCCATTCGCATCATGGCACGCCCCCAAACAGACACTTTCGACAAATTCAAGACTGTCGCTAAAAACCGCCGTGCGCGGTTCGACTATCATATAGACGAAACCTTTGAGGCCGGAATCGCCCTGACCGGCACCGAAGTGAAGAGTCTGCGATTCGGTGAGGGCTCGATCGTGGAAAGCTATGCCGAGATCCGGGAGGGTGAGGCGTGGCTGGTCAATGCCAACATTCCAGAATTCAGCCACGGCAACCGATACAACCATGAACCGAAGCGTCCGCGTAAGCTTTTGCTGCATGAGCGTGAGATTGCCCGCTTGCAAGGCTCGGTTGAGCGCAAGGGCATGACGCTCGTGCCTCTTTCGATATATTTCAACGGCCGCGGCAGAGCGAAAGTCGAACTGGGGTTGGCGAGGGGCAAGAATGTGGCCGACAAGCGCCAGACCGCGAAGGATCGCGATTGGAAGCGGGACAAAGCGAGATTGATGCGGGAAAAGGGATGACGGGCGAAAAAAAGGGCATCAAGGGCCGGCTCAAGCCGCGCATGCCCACACGGGACGAGCTGGCGGAAAACCGCTGGCTGGCACCGGTCGCGCATCGTTTCCTTAGCCCGGAGTTGTGGCGTTTCACCCGCCGTTCGGTTCCGCGCGGCGTCGCGCTCGGGGTGTTCGCGGCTTTTATCATCCCGATCGGACAGGTTTTTCTTGCTGTGTTCCTGGCGCTTCCGGCGCGCGCCAACGTCCCTTTGGCGGTCCTCGTTACATTCGTCACCAATCCCTTCACTCTCGCATTCTGGCTGGTTGTATCCAATCGCATCGGGCGCTTTTTCCTGCGTATCGACACGGCAAGTGCCAGCACCGAGATAGGCCGGGAAATTTCGGGTGGCAGCTGGGAACGTTACAGTTGGTTCTTTCAGACAGCGGGAACGACCGCTGTCGGACTTGTTATCATGGCGGTTGTCGGTTCGGCAGTTGGTTATCTTGTTGCTGGCGTTATCTGGCGCGCTCTGGTCGGCCGTAAGCTTAAAGCCAAGCAGCAGCGTCAGCGTCTGGCCAAGGAGCTGGAGCAGTAATGGCCCGTCCGGCACGCAATGGCGATGAACCGGGCCAGCGGGTTGGCGATTGGATAATGACCGGCCTGGGATTGGCGATCAGCACAGCTGCCGTTTGGTTTATTACGACTAATCTCATGGCCGTGCTCACATATGCGGCCTGCCTTTGCGCTTTGGCGCTTCTGGCCGTTGTCCTGATGCGAGGCCGGGCGCCGGTCAAACAGCAGGAACCGGGGCTCCCTGACTGGTCTGTGACCATCCTGGCGATCGAGCGGCCCGATGTTGCCGTTGCTATTTCCGACCGGGCCGGACGCCTGGTCTGTGCCAATTCGCTCTATCAGCAATGGTTTGGCGCTCAATATGCCCCGCAACAAGTCGAAGTTGACGATTCCTCGATAGAGCGGCTGACGCGGGCGGCTCGATCGGCCTGGCGCGAAGGGCAGGCGCGGATTGACCTTGTCGTGCAAGGTGAGGGCGTTGCAAGGCGCTGGCGCGGAACCGTTGAGCGCGCAGGGCGAGGCGAGGATTTTCAGATCTGGCGTTTCGAGGCGATCCAGTCCGCCGATCCGGTGGGGGAACTTGTCGGACAGCTTGACGGCAAGATGGGCCGGACTCTGGCTAAATCCGGGATTGCAGCTGCGCTTGTTGATCCCGATGGCACCATTCGCGGTGCCAGCGGCGGATTTGCAGAAGCTGCAACCGGCGATCCCGCGGCCGATATGGCGGGGCGGGAGTTCGTATCCTTTCTCCGCCAGGATGAGGATGACCAGATTGGCTGGGCGCGGGACGGCAATAGGGGGTCATCTTTGACGCTCTATTTCGTTCCTGTCGCAGACCCTGATGAGCCGGACGAGCCCGATCCGGACATGACGCCCACGCTGATGCTGCTTGTCGAAGCCGGGGTCGGCATCGGCGGTGGGCAGGCCGAAGCATCAGCCGCTGTCCCGCATCTGGAGGCATTGCTGGGCCAGCTACCGCTTGGCCTTGCCATGGCCGACCGGGATGGCCGGCTGTTGTTTGCCAATCCCGCTTTCATGCGCGCTGCCGGACGCGAAGGCGAAAAGCCGCCGGTCTATCCTACCGATCTGGTGGCGCGCGAGGACAAGGGCGCTCTGTCCGATGCCATAAGACGTTACGCACAAGGGCCGGCAGCGGCGGGAGACCTGACGGTCAGGCTTTCCAAAGGCGGCGAAAGCTTTGCAGCGCTGGATGGTGAAACTTACGAAACCGACGACGCCATGACCG
>JAHRVR010000129.1 GCA_019090585.1 Sphingomonadaceae bacterium | reverse complement strand
GGCAGCGTCAGATGTGTATAAGAGACAGTCCTTGTCCCCCGCGACCGTTACCGAACGCGCACCGGTGACGGTCGCGGTCATTCCGCAGCCAACCCCGCAATAGGCGCATGTGGTCTGGACCGCGGTCATGGGTCAGGCCGCCTCTTCAGCTTCCGGGCTTACCTTGCGTGCACCGACCACGGCGTCTCGCAGCAGGTAGATGCGTCCGGCATCCACCTTGAGCGGGATCGTCGGCGTGCACCCCTCATCCTCGCCCTGCGCTTCGCCGGTCTTGAGTGAAATATTCCAGTTATGCAGAGGGCAGGCCACGGCATCGCCATTGACGATGCCCTGACTCAGCGGGCCTTGTTTGTGCGGGCATGAGTTGACCAGCGCATAAAACTCACCGCGAAGCGTGTGAAATATGGCGATCTCCTCGCCACCTGCGACTGGCAGAGTCCGGGCCGTGCCCGGCTCAATCTGCGTGGTCGGGCCAATATCGAGCCAGTTGCCAATCATCAGGCTGTCTCCATCGAAAGCGGACGTACTTCTGCAAGGTGGCTGTGCAAGTCATCTCGGTCGCCCGCTGCACGCTCCGCCCAGGGATCATGCTGCATGAATTTCTGCGAATATCGGAACCGCGCCGCCAACTGGCTGATCGCATCCGGATCGCCCAGGAGCTGGGCCTTCACCCAGTCGACCCCCTTGCGCTCAACCCAGGGAGCGGTTCGCTCAAGATAATACGCATCCTCGCGGTAAAGCTGGATTAGGGCCGCGCAATGATCGAGCGCCTCCTGCTCGGTCTCGACCTTGCACAGCAGGTCCGTAACGCGGACCTTGATGCCGCCATTGCCCCCGACATGGAGCTCGTAACCGGAATCGACGCAGATGATGCCGAAATCCTTGATCGTTGCTTCGGCGCAATTACGCGGACATCCCGACACGGCGATCTTGAACTTGTGCGGCATCCAGCTGGCCCAGGTCATGCGCTCGATCTGGACGCCAAGACCAGTCGAATCCTGCGTACCAAAGCGGCACCATTGCGATCCGACGCAAGTTTTCACCGTGCGCAGTGACTTGCCATAGGCATGGCCTGAAACCATTCCGGCAGCATTCAGATCCGACCAGATCGCGGGAAGATCTTCCTTCCTGATTCCAAACAGGTCGATGCGCTGACCGCCGGTTACTTTGACCATGCGCGCGCTGTATTTATCCGCCGCGTCGGCAATGGCGCGCAACTCATTGGGTGTCGTAAGCCCGCCCCACATACGCGGGACGACCGAATACGTGCCGTCCTTCTGGATATTGGCGTGGAGCCTCTCATTGACGAAGCGGCTCTTCTGATCGTCAACATATTCGCCGGGCCATGCGCATAGCAGGTAATAATTGAGCGCAGGGCGGCAAGACGCACAGCCATCCGGCGTCGTCCAGTGCAGTTCATGCATGATCTGCGGGATCGCCTTGAGTTCCTTTTCAAGGATCCGCTCGCGCACATCGTCATGCGTGAAACTGGTGCATTTGCACATGGTCGCAGGCCCGGACTGGACGTCATCGCCCAAAGTCAGTTCCAGCAGGCTTTCAACCAGCCCGGTGCACGATCCGCAGCTCGCACTTGCCTTGCAGCTTGCTCGCACCGCGTCGAGCGAACCGGCTCCGCCTTGAATGCAAGATACAACCGATCCCTTGGAAACGCCGTTGCAGCCACAGATTTCGGCATCATCCGAAAGGGCAGCAACGGCAGAGTTAGGGTCCGCGAGCGCACCCCCAGACGCGAAAGCCTGACCGAATATCAGCGCCTCCCGGATATCGGAGATATCCTCTCCCTTGCGCATCAGGTCGAAATACCAGTTGCCGTCGGCAGTATCGCCATAAAGTACCGCGCCCAGAACCTTGTCATCCTGAATCACCAGCCGCTTGTAGATGCCTTTTGCGGCATCGCGCATCACGATGTCCTCGCAGCCGTCCCCTCCGGAAAAATCTCCCGCCGAGAAGAGGTCGATTCCCGATACCTTAAGCTTGGTTGAGGTTACAGAACCGGTATAACCGGAAGGCTGGCCGGTGGCGCCATCGGCCAGCGCCCTGCACATCTCCCACAATGGCGCGACGAGGCCATAACACTGGCCGCCATGCTCCACACATTCGCCCACCGCCATGACGGCAGGGTCCGACGTGACCATATCGTCATCAACAACAATGCCGCGCTCAACATCCAGACCGGCATCTTTCGCCAGCCCGGTCGCCGGGCGGATACCCACGGCCATGACCACGATGTCAGCCTTGATCGCAGTGCCGTCTTCAAGCTGAACACCGACGACCTTGCCATCGCCGTCGCCCATGATTTCCTTGGTATTACCTCCGGTCAGAATCGTTTGCCCGCGGCTCTCCAGCTCCTGCTTCAGCAGCCAGCCAGCCGCTTCGTCCAGCTGCCGTTCCATCAATGTAGGCATCAGATGAACGACGGTGACCTTCATTCCGCGCAGGCTAAGGCCATGCGCAGCCTCAAGCCCGAGCAGGCCACCGCCGATCACCACCGCATCGCCGCCTCGCTGTGCAGCGGCGAGCATCTTATCGACGTCATCGAGATCACGGAAAGTCACGACGCCATCAAGGTCATGCCCCGGCACAGGGATAATGAATGGATCGGACCCGGTTGCGATCAGCAATCTGTCATAGGGAACGGTCAGTCCCGACCGGGACACAACCGTCTTGTTCTCACGATCTATCCCGGCGACAGGATCGCCAGAGACAAGCGTAATGCCGTTATCATCATACCATTGCGCCGAATTGATGACGATGTCCTCGAAAGTCTTTTCGCCGGCGAGGACCGGAGACAGCATGATGCGGTTGTAATTGACCCGCGGCTCTGCACCGAAGATCGTGATCGAATAGCGCGTTGCGTCGCGCGCAAGGATTTCCTCCACGGCACGGCAGCCAGCCATGCCATTGCCGATAACCACAAGCTTTTCGCCCGCGTCACCTTCCCTGCGGTTTTCCTCGAATCTCGTCGGGGCGTTCACTTCATCGTCTCCAGACATCGGCGCAACACAACAAAAAACCGCCTCGACACGACCCTGTGCGGGGTCAGATCAGGCGGCTCCATTGCCACGCGTTTTCAAAATATGTTCAAGACCCAAAATCTGCGAGCCAGCATCGGCGCGCGGGGACTGAACCCGACCGTGTTACTCGACCGAGGCCGTCCACGGCAAGCATTATTTTGCAGTGCAGCAAAACAATGCCGTGCCAGCCGGGTCACTAAGAAAGACCCGGCTGGCACCCTGACCCAAAACACGGGCATCGGATCAGATACGCACGCCCTGCACAGCAGCGCCCCAGGTGGTGCGCCAGCGTTTCTTGACCGCGAAAAGTCCGGCAAGTGCCACCAGTGCTATGCCAGCGAATATGAGGAAACCAGCCTGCGGCGTTCCGGTATATTGCTTGGCGATACCAAGCGAACTTGCGAGGAAGAAACCGCCGATCCCTCCTGCACAGCCGACCAGCCCGGTCATGATTCCAATTTCCTTGCGGAACCTTTGGGGCACAAGCTGGAATACCGCACCGTTACCAGTGCCAAGCGCCAGCATAGCAATCACGAACAGGCCAAGCGCAACCGCAAGAGACGACGGGCCGGTGCTGATCGCCACCAACATCAGCGCCGCAAGCGCGTAGACAACGCTGAGTGTACGAATGCCGCCGATCCGATCGGCCATCGCACCGCCAAGCGGCCGGACAAGCGAACCCGCAAAGACGCAAGCTGCGGTGCAATAGCCCGCCTGCACCGGCGTCAGCGCGAACTGGTCCACGAAATAGATCGACAATGAAGCCGCTAGGCCCACGAAACCACCAAACGTCACGCCGTAGAACAGCATGAACCACCAGGCATCACGATCCTTCAAAGGAATCAGATAGGATGCCAGTGGCATTGGTGCGGGCTGATCGGGAGAATCCTTCGCGGCCAGCATATAGATGACAAATACGATTGCGAGCGGGATGCAGACCAGTCCGAGAATACTGGACCAACCATAGATCATGGCAAGCATTGGTGCGAAAAGCGCGGCAATAACAGTGCCCGAATTGCCCATTCCCGCGATTCCCAGCGCCGTCCCCTGATGCTCGGGCGGATACCAGCGGCTCGCCAGTGGCAACGCCACTGCGAAACTCGCACCAGCAAAACCCAGCAGCAGACCCAAGGCCAGTGTCGCCCCGAAACTGCCTACGCCGAAGAAGTACGCAACAAGCAGCCCACCGATAACGAGAAGCTGACCGAATGCGCCGGTGCGTTTCGGGCCCACGCGATCAACCATCAGGCCCATCACGATACGCAGCAGAGCACCGGCCAGTGTCGGCACAGCAACCATCAAACCCGTCTGCGCGGAATTAAGCCCCAGATCGGTTGCTATCAGCGGCGCCAGCGGGCCGAGGATGACCCAGACCATGAAGGCCACGTCAAAATAGAGGAAGGCTGCTATCAAGGTAGGCCTGTGCCCGGCCTGCCAAAACCCCTTGTTCATACGATTATGCTCCTTGGACTTGACTGAAAAATGGAGGGACGGTCTTCTCGTGCGCGAGCGTGAAGCCCCTCGACACTGAAAGAGATTTGAATGCGCAACGAAGGCGAACTGGTTCTGGCTGTCGGCTATCAAAGCCTTGTCGGACCTCGCTCGGAAAATCAGGATTTCGCTGCGGTGTACTTTGGTAGCCCCATCGAACAATCGCGTCATGGAACGATCGCGGCAATAGCCGACGGCGTCAGCGGCGGAAAGGAGGGCGGGACGGCATCTGAACTGGCGGTTCGCTCGCTGATCGAAGGCTATTATTCGATACCGCATACGCTTGGCGCAGCCCGGGCGATGCAAGTGCCGCTGACGGCCTTTAACCGCTGGCTTCACGCGATGGGCCAGAGCGATACCATGCGCAACAGTGCGACGACTTTTACCGCATTCGCTCTGCGGGGCCGCCACGGCCATCTGGTCCATGTCGGAGACAGCCGCGCCTGGCGCTTTTCCGGGGACCGGCTGACACGGCTGACCACCGATCACACCCGGTCCGAGCCTGACCTCCAGCATGTCCTCATCCGAGCGGTTGGCATCGAAGCTGAATTGCGACTGGATCACGCGAACATCGAACTGGCCGAGCACGACCGTCTGCTGCTCACCACAGATGGAATTCACGGCACGCTGTCGGATCGAAAAATTGCCGCGATCATGGCGCGCGGCGCATCGGCCAAAGCGACGGCTGCGGAACTGGCCGACGAGGCGCTGAAGGCCGGCGGAAATGATAACGCG
>JAHRVR010000128.1 GCA_019090585.1 Sphingomonadaceae bacterium | reverse complement strand
CCGCCGATCGGCGGACTGACCGCGCAATGGATCATCATGGCACTGCAACTTGTGCTCATCGGCATCGTCATGGTTCATGATCGCAAAGTGCTTGGCCACATACATCGCGCTACGTGGTGGGGCGCAGGCGTTGTCGTGGCCATCCATGAGCTGACCGACATCGCTGCACGGCACCCGGGCGTCGCGGCAATGGCCAAAAGCCTGTCGGCACGTTGAAATCGGCAGTGTTACCCGAATTTCCTCTTGGGTGCCGGCGCTACTGTTCCTAGATAGAGGACAGGTGCCAACCAAGGGGAAGCCTGAATGAACGTCCAGTCCACCGACCTTTCCGGTGTCGATGTGCTTGCTGAGATCGAGCGGCTGCGCAAAGAGCGCAACGCCGTGATCCTGGCGCATTATTACCAGAAGCCGGAAATTCAGGATCTGGCCGATTTCGTGGGCGATTCGCTTGAGTTATCGCGCAAAGCGGCAGAAACCGATGCGGATGTCATCGCCTTTTGCGGCGTCAAATTCATGGCCGATACCGCCAAGATCCTTTCGCCCGAAAAAATCGTGGTCCTGCCCGATCTGGAAGCGGGTTGCAGCCTTGAAGATTCCTGCCCGCCGGAAAAGTTCAAGGCCTTCCGCGAGGCGCATCCCGATCATATCGCGCTCACCTACATCAATTGCTCGACCGAGGTAAAAGCGCTGTCCGACGTGATCGTGACTTCTTCTTCGGCCGAGACGATCCTTCAACAGATACCCAGGGACCAGAAGATCATCTTCGGACCGGACCGTCATCTGGGCGGCTATCTTTCCCGCAAGTTTGACCGCGAAATGCTGCTCTGGCCGGGTGTGTGCATCGTCCATGAAGCCTTCAGCGAGACCGAACTGCTCAAACTCAAGGCCCAGCACCCCGGCGCACCGATAGCCGCACACCCGGAATGCCCGCCGCATATCCTCGACCATGCCGACCATATCGGCAGCACCAGCTCCATCCTGAATTTCGCCAAGACGTTCGAAGGCGACACGCTGATCGTGGCGACCGAGCCGCACATCATCCACCAGATGGAAAAGGCGCTTCCCGGCAAGAATTTCATCGGCGCACCCGGCGCTGACGGCAACTGTGCCTGCAACATCTGCCCCTATATGGCGCTCAACACGTTGGAAAAACTCTATCTGGCGCTGCGCGATCTGCAGCCGCGAATCGAAATCGACGAAGACTTGCGCCTCGCGGCCAAGAGAAGCCTCGACAAGATGCTGGAGATGGCCGGGGGCACTGTCGGTAAAGGCGATCTGGGCGCGCGGTGATGCGCCGGTTTTGGCGGGGCACCACAGCGCCCGCCGAGCAAATCGGTCATTGCAGGGATTGGTAAGCATTTTAGGTCAGGTTGTGCCGTGTCTGGACTCGCCTGACGCCGCATGAAGCACAAATCCCTAAATCGGTTAGAATGAATCCATGAAACTACTCTTGCGAACATCGCTGACACCTATGATGGCGGCGCTCACAGTGCTTGTTGCCGCGCCGGGATCAGCGCAACAAGCCCCGCCCTATACGCTCGTTGAAACCGGCCGGACTTTCACGCGTTTGCAAGATGCCGTCGATGCAATCGGCGCGGGCACGGGCACGATTCGCTTTGCGTCCCGGCGATTCGCCGATTGCGCTGTTCAGAAGGCCGGAGACGTTACCTATCAAGCCTCTATACCGGGCCAGTCGGTGCTTGATGGCGTGCCATGTCAGGGCAAAGCCGCGCTGGTCCTGCGCGGGCGCAGCGCCCGGATCGAAGGGATGGTCTTTGCCAATATCCGCGTTCCCGACAGGAACGGCTCGGGCGTCAGGCTGGAAAAGGGCAATTTGACCGTTTCGCAAAGCTGGTTCCGGGATAGCGAACAGGGGATCCTGGCCAACAACGACCCGGACTCCGCCATCTCCATCGACAAATCGACTTTTACCCGGCTCGGCACATGCGAAGGCAGCGGTGGCTGCGCCCACTCCATCTATATCGGCGATTATGGATCGCTGAAGGTTACACGGAGCCGGTTTGAGCAGGGCCGCGGCGGCCACTATGCCAAGAGCCGGTCCGCGCGGGTCTCCATCCTCGATTCCAGTTTCGATGACAGCGCCGGGCGCGGCACCAATTACATGATCGATCTGCCCAATGGCGCGGTTGGCACAATTGCGGGCAACTGGTTCGTGCAAGGGCGCGACAAGGATAACCATTCCGGCTTCATCGTCATCGGCGCGAAGGACAAGTGGCGCAGCTCCGACAGGCTGACCATCGAGAACAACAATGCCCGCTTCGCACCGGGGATCGCACGCAGCAGCAACTTCGTCGTCGATTTCACCGGCGACAGGATCGTCAGACGCGGCAATGAGCTGGGCAAGGGACTGAACCCGTTCGAACGGCGCTGAGAAAGTCTTTGTGATTGGTCCGTCACCGGACCTGCTCTAAAGCAAATGGCCTGAGCGGTCGCGCTTGGTATCCAGATAGCGCTGGTTGTGCGGGTTGGGCGGAAGTTGGTGCGGAACCCGCTCTGCCACGGTCACGCCTTGCGCCTCCAGTGCTTCGACTTTTGCCGGATTGTTGGTCATCAGTCGCAGCGAGGACACGCCAAGCAGATCCAGCATCCGCGCCGCTACCGAAAAGTCCCGTGCTTCGGTTGGCAGTCCAAGCCGGTTATTGGCATCGACCGTATCGAAACCCTGATCCTGCAGACGGTACGCCCGAAGCTTGTTGATCAGGCCAATACCGCGCCCTTCCTGCCGCAAATAGAGCAGCACTCCCCAGCCGCCCTTCGCCGTCTCATCCGCCATCGCGCGCAGCGCCGCATCGAGCTGCGGCCCGCAATCGCACTTGAGACTGCCCAGAATGTCCCCGGTCAGGCATTCCGAGTGGAGGCGCACCAGCGGCGGCTGGTTGCCATCCTGTTTGCCGATGACAAGCGCAACGTGTTCGCGCAAATCATCGGCTGAGCGGAAAGCAACGATTTCTGCCTCTTCGCATGCAGCAACCGGCAGGCTGGCGCGCGATGCAATCGCCAGCCGCGCCGGATCGCGCCATTGCTCCAGATCGGTCGATTGCACGGCCTGGACTTCACCAGCCGAATCGAAATCGACCAGGAAGGCAGGCAGAACACCGGCCAGGCGGGCCAGCTCCATCGCGGCGCTGGCTGCCCCGGTGTGCTCTATAGGCTCGGCCAGGAATGGGCCCTTCATGGGGTAGACCAGGTCCAGCGCCGGATCGGCAACGGCGCGGGCGCCCTCCAGATCGAAAGGCTCGGCAGCGCGGATCAGCACCGGTGCATCGGGCTCTGCCGCTTCGCGCTGATTGGCAAGTTTCAACGTCGCGGCGCGCGCCGATGAAATCAGCATACGCGGCGCGGCGATCCCCGCGCCAAAACCCGTCTCGGCCGGCAGCAGGCGAAATGCGCCGTCGACTTCGATGGCCCAGCCGTGGCGCAGCGCATCAATCGCCAAAGCAACCCGCCGGGACGGTCCGGCAGGAACGGGAGGGGGCAGCGCACTCAGAGGTCGAACTCCGTGATGAGCGGCACGTGATCGGACGGTTTTTCCCACTTGCGCGTCTCTTCGGCAAGGCTATGGGCCGTGGCCTGCTTTGCCAGTTCCGGCGATGCCCACATATGATCGAGCCTGCGCCCCAGATCCTTCTCCCGCCAATAAGAACGGTAACTCCACCAGCTGTAGTTGCGTTGCGGCGGGGGGATGAAGTGACGGCCAAGATCGACCCAGTCGTGGGCATCCTGAAGACGGCCGAGCATTTCGACTTCTATTGGCGTGTGGCTTACTGTCTTTAACAGCGCCTTGT
>JAHRVR010000127.1 GCA_019090585.1 Sphingomonadaceae bacterium | reverse complement strand
GAGAAGGCGCGGCTCGGCAAGGCGCTGGAATCGTCAACCAAGGAAATGAAGTCACTCGAAGGACGGCTTAACAACGCCAAGTTCGTCGAAAAGGCCAAGCCCGAAGCGGTCGAAAAGGCGCGCGCCGACCACGCGCTTCACGCGGCCGAAGCACAGCGGCTTTCGGCAGCACTCACGAAGTTGGGTTGATGTGGCACTAGTCCTCGCCAGTGTAACGCCCGGTGAGCCGGAGATATTTTCGGCTCTGCAGGGCGAAGGCCCCTCGATGGGGAGGCCGAGCACGTTCATCCGCCTCTCGCGCTGCAACCTTGCCTGCGAGTGGTGTGACACCGCCTATACGTGGCGGTTTTCCGGAGACAACCGGCCGCACCGCGACGAGGAAACGTTCAACCGCGGCGAAAATCAAGTGGTCCTTGAGGAGGAAGACGCAGCCGCGCAGATCGCCGCGAAGGGCGGCAACCGGCTGATCATTACCGGCGGCGAGCCCCTGCTGCAGGCCCCTGCCCTTGTCCGCATGCTGCAAAATTTGCCGGACCTGCATGTCGAGGTTGAAACCAACGGAACCGTCACGCCGCCGCCCGCGCTCGATGCCTTGGTCGACCAGTACAATGTCAGTCCCAAGCTTTCACACAGCGGCAATCCGGCCAAGCTTGCGCTGATTCCCGAGCGGCTGGCAGCATTTGCGGTCAATCCGCGTGCATGGTTCAAATTCGTCGTTGAAGAGCCTGACGACATCAACGAAGTGCTCACTCTCCAGCGCGAATATGCCATTCCTGCCTCTCGGATATTCCTGATGCCCGAAGGCCGCGACAGCAAGACTTTGCGCGCCCGTTCGACCTGGATTTCAGAGTTTTGCAATGCCCACGACTTTAATTTCACGGACCGCTTGCATATCCACCTGCATGGCGACACGAGAGGTACGTGAGCGAAACTAACCCAGTTGAGGAAGTCCCAGTAATCAATGATCAGGCCCCGCGTGACCTGACGCGCGGACCGATCTTACGCACGCTCATTTCCTTTTCGATTCCAACGCTGGGCACAAACATTCTCCAAACGCTTGGCATGACAATCAATGCCATCTGGATCGGCCAACTGCTGGGCGTCACGGCGCTGGCGGCAACGGCCAATGCCAATACGGTCATGTTCCTGGCGTTCGCCACGGTCTTCGGTTTCAGCATGGCGACAACCGTCAAGATGGGCATCCATTTCGGCGGCAAGAACATCGCAGGGGTTCGCAAGTCTTTTGGCACAGGCACGGGCTTCAGCACCGGCATCGCGATTATCGGCGCCGTTCTGGGCTGGGTCTTTTCCGGCGAACTTCTGGACATGCTTTCGACGCCGCCGGCCATTCACGATCTGGCCTATTCCTATCTTCATGTCAGTTTTCTCGCGATGCCATTTTCGACTTTGGCAATGATGGTCGCGATGGGCCTGCGCGCTGGCGGAGATGCAAAGACGCCGTTTTATGCGATGATTGTCACCACAATCGGCAGCATTGTGCTCAACCCGCTGCTGATCCTTGGTATTGGCCCTTTTCCGGAAATGGGGATTGCCGGATCGGCCCTTTCACTGGCGATAGCCAACTTGCTCGGCGCGCTGGTGATGATCGGTTGGGTGTACTTTCGCGATCTTCCCATACGGCTGCGCGGACGCGAGCTGTTCTACCTGGTGCCCAGGAGCGAAGAGCTTGGTTACATCCTTGCCAAGGGCGTGCCGATGGGCACGCAAATGCTTATCAATTCATCTGCCGCGCTTATCATGATCGGTCTTGTCAATCGCGAGGGTTTGATCACAGTTGCCGCCTATGCCGCGATACTCCAGCTCTGGAGCTATATCCAGATGCCGAGCTTTGCGATTTCTACCGCTATCACTGCGATGGTCGCTCAGAATATCGGGGCTGGCCTGCATGGCCGGGTCGGCCGGATCACCATTGCCGGTCTGGCCGTGAACGGGATCGTCACCGGCTCGCTCTACGTGATGCTGGTTTCAGTTGATAGCTACATCCTGCCCCTGTTCCTGGGCGCAGCGAGCCCGGCGATCCCGGTCGCGGAACACATCCAACTATTGGCAACCTGGGCCTGGGTTTTGCAGGGCCTGATGGTAATAATGCTGGGCACGTTACGCGGGTATGGTGTGGTCATGGCACCGCTTATCATCGTGGCAGTTTCGCTCTATCCGGTGCGGCTGGGCTTTTACTATCTGGCCTATCCCACGCTGGGCGCCGACGCGCTCTGGCTGTCTTACGGATTTGGCGCGGCAATCGCGCTGGGCCTTACATGGCTTACCTATTCGCGGGGCGCATGGCGGCGCAGCCGTGGACTGGCACCGGCCTTTTCAGGGGTGGACTAGAGCGATATTGAGCCTGCTGGAAGCATCTGGCGGCTTGGGAACCGATGGTCAGCGCAGCTGATATCGCGGCAACGCAACAGGTTCGAGCGGTTGCCCTGATTCAATCTGAGCGGAAACGGGTCTAACGCCCGCCAGCGCGCCAACGCTGGACCGTGCGACTAACCATTTCTTCCTCGCCGCCTGCAAAATTCCAAAGCTGGCTGAATGAGGGATCTTCAGATGCTGGCCGCTTGAATTCCTCAAGCTCGTCAAAACTGACGCGGATGGGAATTGCCACACCTTCTCCGCAGATGATGCATTCGCGGTTGCGCAGCGCCGGTATCGAATCAAGAAAGCCGCGCGCTCCTTCGGGCATGGCCGCTTTCACAAAGGCCTGATCGCGATCATTGTTGAGACGCATCGAGATAATCGTCCCGCATTGCGACAATACGCCTTCTGCAAGGTCTGACGGGCGCTGCGTGATAAGCCCCAGGGAAATACCGTATTTGCGACCCTCCTTCGCGATGCGTGAGAGGACCTTGCCGACCGACGAGCTGTCCGCGTTCTTCTCATTGGGCACATATCGGTGCGCTTCTTCGCAAACCAGCAGGATTGGGCGAGTCTTTTCCTCGCGTCCCCAGATCGAAAAGTCGAAGATCAGCCGGCTAAGCACGGCAACCACGGTCGAGGTAATGTCCGAAGGAACGCCCGACACGTCAATGATCGAGATTGGTTTGCCACACGATGGCAGACGGAAAATCTTGGAAAGAAAATCCGGCATCGTGTCGCTAACCAGCATGCCGGAGAACATGAACTGGTAGCGCGGATCTGACTTGATCTCATCAATCTTGTTCTTGATTCGCTGATAGGGCGCACTGGTACGGCCCTTGTCGAGTTTACCCATTTCATTCTGAATAATGCTGGTAAGATCGGACAGCAGGTAGGGCACTGGCGCGTCGACCGCGACGTTACCCATCTGTTCGGCCATCCGGTTCTTCTGCCTCGCCTCGACCAGACACTTACTCAGGATTTCGGCGTCTTCCTGACGATCGATCCCGGTGCTCGTCAGGAAAACCTCGCAATGCTCCTCAAAATTCATCAGCCAATAAGGCATTTGCAGGTTGGTAACGTCGAACAGCAGTCCCGTGTTGCGAAACGCCGCATTATATTCGCCGTGCGGGTCGATCATGACGATGTGACCCTCCGGCGCCGCTTCGCAAATACGGTGCAGGATCAGCGCCGCGCTCGTCGATTTACCGGTGCCGGTTGAGCCCAACAGCGCGAAGTGCTTACCAAGCAGCGAATCGATATAAAGCCCAGCGCGTATATCCTTGGTTGGATAGACATTGCCGATTTCAACGCTCGCACGTCCGTCCGAGGCGTATATCTGGCGAAGGTCCTCGGTGGTCGCAGGATAGACGAAAGCGCCGGGGACGGGATAGCCGGTAACACCGCGGCGGAAACTGTGAATGCGCCCGGTGAGCTTCTCCTGATCCCCTTCACCCAGGAAATCGACGGCGGCAAGCACACCGCCCGGAGTTTTGGCATCCTGTTTTTGATTGCGCACGCTTGCCAGCAGCCAGTTACCACCGACGCGGATTTTAACCTGGCTGCCGACCTGCCCTGCCGCCGCCACCGAGGGATCGCTATCGACGGAACATTCGGTCAGGCGCTTGAGATCGAGTGCAATCTGGCTTCCCGCACCGCCAATTTCCAAAACGACGCCAATTGGTTCACGAGAGTTTTCAACCTGATCGACACCAGATTCCTGCGCCAGTTCAGCCTGGCTTACCACCCGAGCATTTTCAAAGCCTTTTGCGCCCATTTCATTCATTTCCACGGCCCGTATATGTGATCGAAACAGTGGTTCTGACTAGCTATGGGAGGTTAATTTCCACCTAACCCTGCTACACTAGAGCAAAGAGTCTTCCGGCCAGCCAACCCATTAAGATTGATACGATAACGGCTATCAGCCCGTAGAAAATCGACTGTTTATCGGCAAAGTCAGCGATGGCACGCTCAAAACCCAGCTTGCGGATTTCCACATTGCTGCTGGCCGAGGCAATAACGCGGCCTTTCGAAATAGCGAACGTCTCTGCCGTATAAGTCCCGATCGGGACACTGGACGGCAGATAGATGCGCGCCTGGTACAAGACCTGTTCCTTAACCGTAACCGCACTTTCGTTCTGGCGGTAAAGACCATTGCGCAAATTGAGGTCAACCAGACCCTGCGCGAAACGCTGCTGCTCTTTCGGATCGATGGCCCCGATGGGGGACAACTGCAGCCATGGCAGGCCGAGTTCGTATATCGCTGCGGTTTTGTCGTCGATAATATCTTTAATCGGCTTGGTCGTGGCAATGGCGTAGTAAGACGGCGCGGAACGAAATTCCGTACTGTCGGCATTGATCCAGATTCCGGCAACCTTGCCCTTCTCGCGCACCACGATCGATTGTGTTGGGCCTTTCAGGACAACGACAATGTCATAATCGCGTGCCGCGCGTGTACCATCTGGACTGAGGATCGCACCGAAGAGCAGCAGTTCCGTGCCGGTGAAACCCTGGCGCAGCCGCACCTCATGTTGTGAAACCTCCGGAACCAGGATCGGATCGCGCGCACCAGTGAGCAGCACCAGCACAGCAAGGACGATCAGCATCCTCACAGCGGTGCCACCGAGTATATCTCGTTTGGCTGGTATCCCAGGCCCACTGCCATGCGCGCCGCGATCAACAAGACGAGGATTGCCAGGGCAAGTCGCAATCGGAACGGGCTCACCTTTTGTGCCATTTTCGCACCAACTTGCGCGCCCGTAACCGAACCGAGCAATAGCAGGGCGGCCAAGACAATATCGACCGCCTTGGTCGTCATCGCATGCATCAAGGTGGTCGCCATGGTCACGAACAGAATCTGGAATAGCGAGGTGCCGACCACGACATTTGCGCTCATCCCCAGAATATACAGCATAACTGGAACAAGCACGAAGCCGCCGCCAATCCCCATGAGCATGGTCAATATGCCCACTGCCACGCCGAGCAAAAGAGGCGCGAGCGGAGAGATATAAAGGCCGGAGCGATAGAAACGCCAGCGCATCGGCAGGTTGGCAACAAGCGGGTGGTGTCGCCGCTTCCGCGCCGGGACTGGATTACCAGCACGCTCCGCCATGAGCGCCTGCACACTCTCGCGCGCCATGATGATGCCGATCGAGCCAAGCAGAAGCACGTATAGCAGGTTGATCACAGTATCGATCTGACCAAGTTCCTGAAGCAACCGGAACAGCGATGCCCCAAAGGCGGTCCCGATAATACCGCCCGCCACCATGACCGATCCCATCTGGAAATCGACGTTATTGCGCCGTGTATGTGCAAAGACGCCCGAAACACTCGCGCCTGTCACCTGACTGGCGGCCGATGCCGCGGCAACGGTCGGCGGCACGCCATAGAAGATCAGCAGCGGCGTGGTCAGGAAGCCACCGCCTACGCCGAACATGCCCGACAGGATACCCGTCAGAGCGCCAAGTGCGACAATGACGAGTCCGTTGACCGAGAGGTTTGCGATCGGAAGATAGACGTCCATCTCCGACCAACCGCTACCCTACTGTGCGCACTTAGAAAAGGCGCCAGTCAGAAACCTGCGGAAAGAGTTATGGCGGGACCGGATTCTGGTTCCGCATTGCCGGTCACTCGAACGCGCCAGTCAACGCCCAGACGCGCCGATGCGCCATTGCTGATCGGGATGCCCATCGTTGCTGTAGGCCCCACGTCAACCCGCGAAGCACCCTTCTGCACGCCGGCCCAACTGCCTGCACCCACGCGCAATTCAGCCTTGCCCAAGTCCGCCAGCTTTGTGTCGATCCGCAGTTGCCCGTCGGCAAAGGCGGTCGCGTAAGTGCCGCCGACATAGCCGGCCTGACCGTAAAATTCTGCCCGCGTTCCATAAGGCAGGTCGATTGGCCGGATCTCGGTAACGACCATAGCGGCGGGACGGATCTGGCGTCCTCCCGGCTGGTCACTGGCGCGCAATTCAACCGCAGCAACAACGGGAACGGAAACCAGCGGCCTTGCCGAAACGCCGAAAGCCGCCTCCTTCTCCGCGATCCTTCCAAGCGATGCGGTAACGCGGGCATAAGCGGCTGGCTTGTGAGAACTGCTCTTCGCCAACCGATAGCGCAATACCGCACCAAACTGACTGGCACCATATGTCGCAGGTGCCGCACCAGTCGCCAACGATGCGGCGCCGCGGCGGCGAAGCATCAGCCAGCTATCAGCGGACCAGCGCTTACTCGCCAAAGGCTTGCGGCCCACCGGGTAAAACGGTGCGGGCACTGGGCGCATTGAGGCCGGCGCACCAAGCCCCGCAGGAAGTGGGAGTTTCGACAATGCCGCCATCCAGAGCAGCTGATGTCCAGCCGCTGTGCGCACCGGCACGCCATCTCCCGCCTGACGGGTGCTATGGTCATCACCCCAAGCCACATCTTGAGCCAGGGGCAGATCGCCCATCGCAGGGCGCGGTGTCATTGGAGCATAAGGGATGGGGCCGGAACCATCGCGCCCCGGTTCGCTGTCTCGTTCCAAAGCATCGCGGGCAGCCGCCGTGCCCGCTTTCTCACCTTCAGAACGCTGGGCAGGCGCTTCGATCACGCTTGGCGGGGCAGGATGTCCCGAAAGGACGAGGATCCCACCATACTCCCACATCGCCGCTCTCACGGCGATCCAGAAGAGCATAATCGCGCTCAAAGCGATCAGGGGTTTGCCCCGGAAGGTTGTAGCCGCGCTCATCCAGTGGTTGCCGTTCCAGCCAGATCGGCCGGGTGGGCACTATGAGCGGTCTTGTCCCATGTGATTTTCGCCCCGCGCAGAGACTTTACATAGGAAACCACAGCGCGGCGCCCGGCCATAATTGAAATGACATTGGCAACCGGGACGCGCAGGACAGCCATCATTCCTTCCATCAGCCCGTATTCACTTGCGGTGAAGCCAAAGCGCCAAAGCGTGCGCCAGATAAATGCCGCGAAACTGACTGTCAGCATCGTCCTCAATACAGGAGAAAATACGATCGGTTCCTGCCATCCAGATAACCGCGCCACGGCGAGAATCGCCTCGATCACAAGCAAGCCATAAGCACAGGTAAGCACAATCGCGGTAAGCGGGCCGCGCCTGTCACGCAGCGCCATCCACGAATCGATGACGCCGCCTGACCAGCCGAGACGATCCCATCCCTGCAAGGCTATGCCATGAATCCACCGCGCCTTTTGCTTGACCGAATCCTCTATCCGGCCGGGGAAGAAGGCGCGCGTGGCCACCAACGCGCCAAGGTGATCGCGCAAGCGCAGAAACTTTTTCTTTGCTCCACCGCGCGAAACCAAAAGCCCGAGTTCGTAGTCCTCCGTCAGACAATCGGCTGCAAAAGGGCCTTCACCAGTGCCTCGGGACCGTTCGCAAGCCAGGGTGCCGAGTAAATCCCGCGAGAAACCGCACCCGACACCCGCTGCCGGAATCGCAGCGCCCAATGCGTCTCTTACCACCATTGATTTAGCGTGGGCCTCGGCAAATTCATCCGCATAGTGGCCCGAAATCCAGCGCGATTCAGCCTGTGGCTCCGGCCTGACGGGCAATTGCACGAACTGGACTTCGCTCAGCGAGCGATCGATCACGCTCAGCGCCGCGGGATGCACCATATCCTCGGCATCATGCAGAATCACGCTCTTGAACCTAAAACTGCTGCGCTCTTCATCCTGACACAGAGCCGCATAGAGCCGGTTCAGACAATCCGCCTTGGTCGTGGGCCCTTCCCGCCCATGGATAACCAGACGCACGCGCGCATCTCCCGCAGCCCCCTTCATCGCCGCCGCAATCGTGTCTGGATCGTTGCAATAGCAACCGACATAAAGGGTCAGCGCATCTTGCGGCCACGACCTGAGCGTATGTGAGATCATTGCACCGATGACGTCGGCTTCGTGCCATGCGGGAACGAATACCGCTGCCCGGCCGCCCAGCGCTTGTGTTTCATCTTCCAGCGAAAGAGCGGGTTCACTGACCTTCCCGGTCAGCCGCAACCAGAGCCACGTGAAATCGATTGCCGCTTCATCAAGGGCACTGACAATAAACCAGAAAGCGGCAAAAAGGAGCAGCTCGTGCTCAATCACCATCAGACCGGGCAGCAATTGCTCGGGTAGTATTTGCCCCCAGTTGCTCACTGCACCCCGTTTCGTCCCAAATGAATTTTCTTGTTGGTTAAGTCTATTACGACTTTCAAGGCCTTGCAACCGTTACAGCTATTGGTCATTAGCGGCGGTAATGAGCCGACTTCGCCATTTTCCCAATAGGGTTGCCACTGCACTGACTCGAATGTTGGGCGGAGACGCCGCAGCAGGCGTGTTGCTGATCCTTGTGGCATTCGCAGCGATCCTGGCGGCAAACTCGCCGCTCGCGCATGGATATCATGCGCTATTCCACGGTACGCTTGCGTGGAGTCCGATTGCCAAGCTCAATACGCTTCACTTGTGGGTCAACGACGCGTTGATGGCGATATTCTTTTTTGTAGTTGGCCTCGAAATTAAGCGCGAGGTGCTTGACGGTCAGCTGTCCAGCGCTGCGAAACGGCGTCTGCCGGTGCTTGCAGCTGCGGCCGGCATGATAGTTCCCGCTGTTATCTACCTTGCGATTGCCGGAACAGAATTACCGTTGCAGCGTGGCTGGGCCATTCCTGCAGCCACGGACATTGCCTTTGCGATGGGAGTGATCGGCCTGCTTGGAAAGCGCGTTCCGCCTTCGCTCCGCCTGTTTCTCCTCACCGTAGCGATTGTGGACGATCTGGGGGCTGTCGCGATTATCGCAGTCTTCTACACCGCCTCAATCAAGCTCGCATGGCTTGTCGCGGGCCTGCTGGTGCTGTCTGCCATGATCGCAGTTGGCCGCAGGGAAACTGCCAATTACTGGCTAACGATCGGGCTGTCCGTGGTCCTGTGGTATTGTGTGCTCAACTCCGGCGTGCATGCAACAATCGCAGGGGTAGCGGCGGCCTTCACGATCCCGCTCAAGCTTGACCCTACAGGTGACAGCATGTTGCTCAGGCTGGAGCACGCACTGCTTCCCTGGAACGAATATCTGATCGTGCCACTGTTTGGCTTCGCAAATGCCGGAGTCGCGCTCGCCGGAATTGGGTTTTCCGGGCTTGTCAGTCCACTTCCGCTCGGGATCGCGGCGGGGCTGTTTATTGGAAAGCAGGTCGGAATCTTTTCTGCGATCGTCGTTGCGGAGAAAACCGGCTTTGCGTCCCGGCCCGAAGGAGCCAACTGGTCCCAGATCTGGGGCATGTCGGTATTGTGCGGAATCGGCTTTACGATGAGTCTGTTCATCGGAGCCCTAGCCTTCCCCGGCTACCCACACCTCATCGAGGAAGCCAAGCTCGGCGTTCTGACAGGCTCGCTACTTGCGGCCCTTCTTGGCTTTGCAATCCTGAGATTCATGTCAGGCAAGCTCCCGAAACCCTGACGAAAGCTCGCCGAGGCCAACTGGCGTGCGTGCCCGTTGCATGCCCGTTGCATGGCTGCCGCCCGTTACCCGGCTGCCACTTCTCGGTCGCAGAATACTCGCTCTACCGCATCTGATGAACGGTTCATCGTGCATAAACTCTATGGCTGCCAGTCTCTCCTCATCAGCCAGGAGTGAGCGACATGACCGATCAAACAAAAACCGACGACACTGTTTCCCATCGTTTCATCCCGGACCCGCAATCCAGACGTTGGCTTGCCAGTTCCGGCATCCTTGCAGCCGGACTGATCCTGGGCGGATATTTGCTGGGTGACGGCTTGCTCCGCGCGCATAAAGCCGATCGCTCCGTAACGGTGCGCGGTCTGGCTGAAAGGGACGTATCGGCCGACCTGGCGACATGGACGCTCAGTTACTCGTCAACGGCGAACAGTCTTTCTGCGGCGCAGGCCAGTGTGGACCGCAATTCACAATCGATCCGCAGCTTTTTCAGGGAACTTGGTTTTCCGCAAGATGCGATCCAGCCAAGCGCTGTGAACGTCTCGCAATATTCCAATAATGGCATCCCGAGCTTCACCGTGCGACAGCGTATGGCCCTGCGCAGCACCGATATCAAACGCGCGCAGAATGCTGTTAAACGGCAATTCGAACTGGTCCGTCGCGGCGTCGTGCTCGAGGAAGGTTCGGGCGTGTCATACACTTTCACCCGGCTCAACGGCATCAAACCTGATATGATTGCCGAGGCGACAAAGGATGCGAGAGCTGCGGCCGAACAATTCGCCAATGACAGCGGAACCTCCGTTGGCGCAATCAAGCAGGCAACCCAGGGCTACTTCTCGGTCAATGCACGCGACGGGGATGCTGGCGGATGGGGTATCTCCGACACTCCCTTCAAGAAGGTCCGTGTCGTCACCACCATTGATTTCTACTTGCGCTGATATTGCGAAAGGGCCCGCCCGGAAATGCCGGACGGGCCCCTGATACGCAATTTATCGCTTCAGATCAGAAAGAGACTGAAAGCGTGCCGACGACGGCACCGTCGGTGTAGTCATAAGCGCCAGGTGCGATATCGCCCTCGGCGTTAATGTAAGAAACATTAACAGACAGATTGTCATTGACGGCAAAATCCGCGCCAACCGACCAATCAACAGCTTTGCTATTGTCGGTGAAGGTCAGGAAGCCATCGGTGTAACCCATGTGGGCCGAAATGCTGAGCGGTGTGCCCGGAACGCCAAAGCCAACATCGGTGTAAACATAAATGTTGTCGGTGCTGCCAAGCGAATCCTGGTCCGGAGCATAAGCAACGCCCACGGTCGCTTCAACAGGGCCAAGGCCGAAACCGAGCGAACCGTAAACTTCGATGTAATCGAAATCGCCGGCGCCAGCGTTGGGATAGGAGTAGTAGATAACGCCAACATCAGCGGAAATGCCGCTGGCGACATCGCCCGACCAACCGCCGTAAATGTCCAGTTCGGTGTGGCCGAAACCGACGGTATCTTCGTCAATCGAAGACCCCCAGGTGCCAACGTAGAAACCGCTGGCGTGGCCAAGGTCGACGCCGCCCTGAATGGCAATGTCGCCACCCGACAGGTCAACACCGCGGAAGCGATATTCGGTGACTACTGCAGCGTTACCGGAAATTGTAATCTCGCTTTCGGCGAGGGCCGGTGTAGCGACGAAGCCCGCACCAGCAATAAGCGAAGCGGCAACAATACCGCGAATCGACGTAAACATGATGAAATCCCTCAAGGTTGTTCTTTGTGGTACCTCGCCCCACCTGCACAGCTGCCTCGCACCTCAGTCTATTAGCGGGTGCGATATCCGGCTATGCGTTCAATGCTGCACAGTTTTGCTGCAACGCACAAGAAGAAATCTGACTTCTCCACGAAAGCTCGCGCAAAAGTGTTGATTTTATGTCACGCAATTGCTCGGTAACATACTCCGCCGAGGGACTTTGCTGGACTAAGGCGCAAACAATAGATTGCACTGCAATATAATAGATGGCTCAGATTCTGGATAAACTGTTTCGGCAAAAGAAGTCCGGTCGGCAACCCGCTGTTCCGGCGGGTCAGCGGGTCTATGCGGTCGGCGATGTGCACGGCCGGCTGGATCTGTTCACTGCCCTTGCCCAGGCCATCGAGAAGGACGACAAGGCTCATGGACCCGCCAATACGACCGTCGTTCTACTTGGCGATCTGGTTGACCGCGGTCCAGGCAGCGCCCGCGTACTGGGTTCGGCCCGCGCATGGGGCAAGGCCCGCAACGTGCGCACCCTTTCGGGCAATCATGAGGAAATGTTCCTTCTCAGCTTCTACAAGGCCACGGCCCTGAAGAGCTTCCTGCGGTTCGGAGGAATAGAAACCCTCAGCTCTTACGGTCTTGATGGTGAAGCGATCGCAGAGATGCCTTTCGAGCAGGCACAGATCCAGTTGGCGCGGGCCGTTCCCAGGGAAGACCGGGAATTCATGCGCAATTTTGAGACCATGATCACCATCGGAGACTACCTGTTCGTTCACGCAGGCATCCGCCCGAAAGTACCGCTGGCCGAACAGTCCGGCAATGATTGCCGCTGGATTCGCGAACCATTCCTGAGCCACATTGGGGACCTGGGACATTTCGTCGTGCACGGTCACACCGTTACGGACGATGTCGACATGAGAGGCAACCGTATTGGCGTAGATACCGGCGCCTACATGTCGGGCGTACTCACAGCCCTGTGCCTTGAAGGGACGGAGAAACGCCTGATCCAGACCGAAGTTGAACCAAGCGGGATACGCATCGTTTCACGAGAACTGCGCGATAGCGATGCAGCTTTATCAATGCCGGGGAGCCTGTAAGCCGGGTTCTGTATCCCGGCCGGTATCCCGATGGGACCTGCGCCGGAATGGCAACCATTCCTCTTGGCGATGCATTGCTGCACCACTCTAGCGACCAACCCGGGCGGCAAAGCGCGAAACCCGCCTGCCTTGGCGCGAAGCCTTGGCGCGCCGCCCCTATTCGGTCTTGCTCCGGGTGGGGTTTGCCGTGCCGCTGCCGTTACCGGAAGCGCGGTGCGCTCTTGCCGCACCCTTTCACCCTTGCCTGTACCCTCGCGTAAGCGGTGGCCATCGGCGGTATACTTTCTGTGGCACTTTCCCTGAGCCCTGGAGCAAGCCCCAGAACCCGGCGGGCGTTACCCGCCACCCTTGTTTCGTGGAGCCCGGACTTTCCTCGGCACTGTTTCCAATGACGCGGCTGCCCAGCTCCCCGGCACATTCTATCTAGCACGTCCCGTATCGCGTTCCAACAAAAGCTCGAACAACAATGCCCCGATCTGCCCATCGATCTCGCCATCGATGCGATCCGGCCTCCACCGGCGCTGGAAAGCGCGCGTTGCGGCCCGGCCATCGGAAATGTCATATCCATACCGCTCTAACGCCAGATAGAATGCACCCGGATTGTCATAAGCCAGCGCTATCCGCGCTTTCGGCGTAGCCATGGCAAGGCGGTGTTGGGCCAGCCGCTCCCAATCAAACAACTCGCCCGGATCCTGTTTGCGCGCGGGCGCAATATCGGAATGGCCCACCACATTGGCGCGCGCGATGTCATGGCGATTAATAATATCCGCAAGCAGAGGCATCAGCGCGGTCATCTGGTCATCCGGAAAAGGCTCATAGCCCCATTCGTGACCGGGGTTGACCATTTCTATGCCCACGCTGGCCGAATTGATGTCTGTCTCTCCGCGCCAATAAGACCTTCCGGCATGCCAGGCCCGTTTATCCTCCGGGACCAGGCTGGTGACAGTGCCATCGGTGTCGATCATGTAGTGGGCCGAAACCTTCGCCTCGGCATCGCACATGCGCTCCAGCGCCTCTTGCCCTGTTTGCATGCCGGTATAATGCAGGACCACCATCGACACCGGCAGCCCGCGTTCATCCCAGTTCGGAGAGGATACCGTGCGATTTACCAGCCATGGGGTCATCGCCAGCGCGCTCAGGCCGCTGGTAGCTCTGCGCCCAGCACAAGCGCATCTTCTGTCAGCGCGTGCTGGAGTTTGCCGCCCAGACTGTCGGCCAGTTGCCGGATCATTGCCGCTGGCGCAGTTCGGCTCGAAAGCTCACCCTCAGCGAGAGAACCGTCGAGCGCGCGGCCAAGCACCGCATCGAAAACCACCTTCTTCCCGCTCGCCCGCACCACGATTTCGCTCGCCCCTTCGCGCGTCTCAGCCGCGATATCGAGTGTTCCGCCCCGCACCAGCGAATCAATCGCCATGAGCGCGAAATTAAGCAGTGTCTTGACCGCCACTTTGGGCATGGATTCGTTGGCAAGTTGCCAGTTGAGCGTGATCCGGCTGTTGTTGCTCGCCAGCGCATCAACCACATCGCGCGCATCAGCAACGGCCACCATCTCGCCAAAACCGCCAGCAGCACCAAAGGCGAGCCGGAAGAACTTCAACTTGTCGGCAGAAATCCGCGCGCTTTGCTCCAGCAAATCGAAACAACGCTTGCGCATTTCCGGATCCTGCTCATCGGCGAGCAGCTCCAGCCCGTTGTTCAGGGCGCCGACCGGGCTCAACAGGTCGTGGCACAGCCGCGAACACATCAGGCTGGCGAGATCGAGCGAAGAGTCAGTCATGCAAGTTCATCTTTTTCCTGAGTGGTTTGGCGTCTTCTACACGCTTCGAGGGGCCCATGCATCCCTGCTCTTTCAACGCACCAGGGTAACACAATTGGCACAGGAAACTACCGAGCCCTGACCAGAGGACCGGGCTAATCCACCTTACCCACTTTCACTTCCGCAAAGCCCCCGTCACCGTCGCGCCAGAAGGCAACCTGTCCGCCCGCGATAATGGCCCAGACCCGGTCATCACCGCTGGCGTGCTCGCAATCGGTGGCTGATGGCACCGGATGGCCGATGGGATGCGAGTGATAATAACCGATCAGCTGCGGCCCGCCTGCCCGTTCCGCTTTGTGCGCTTGCAACAATGCGAGCGGATCGATCTCGAAATGCCGCGTCGGATCATCTGCGACATTGTCTGCCGGACGCACTTCCTCGATCCGTCCGGCTTGCCCCAGGAGCAATCCGCAGCATTCCGCGCGGCCCGCCTTTCCGGCTTCGGCGAGCAATGTTGCAATCACGCCACTTGTTACCGCAATCTCCATCCCCAAATGCATAGACATGTCCGCGGGGGAAAGCATCATCGAAGGCATCGTGCCCGCTGACGGCCAGAGGCTCGACAAGCTGCTGGCCATGGCGAGCGGCCTGTCCCGGCAGCGGATTCAGGCTTTGCTGGCACAAGGCAACATCAGTCTGAACGGAAAGCCGGTCAGCCAGCCTTCGTTCAAGCCCGCCCAGGGAGCACGGTTTCGTATCGTGGTTCCCGAGACCATCCCTGCCGAAGCCGTGCCGCAAGACATCCCGCTCGCGATCGTGTTCGAAGACGAGCATTTGCTGGTGGTCGACAAACCGGCGGGGATGGTCGTCCATCCCGCCGCGGGCAATCCCGATGGAACGCTCGTCAATGCACTCCTGCACCACTGCGCCTTGAACGGTGGAGGACAGCTTTCGGGCATTGGCGGCGTAGCGCGCCCGGGCATCGTCCACCGTATCGACAAGGATACCTCCGGCCTGCTTGTCGTCGCCAAGAGCGATGCTGCCCATGAAGGGCTGGCACGGCAATTTGCCGATCATTCGATCCTTCGATCCTATCGCGCAGTGGTGGCCGGCCACCCCTCGCCATCATCCGGGACTGTAACCGGAGCCATCGCCCGTTCGAACAAGGACAGGAAGAAGATGGCCATTGTCGAAGAGGAACCGGGCCGAACAAGAGGCAAACATGCAGTCACCCATTACCGCACGATTGAACCGCTTGGCCCTGCATCGCTGGTGGAATGCCGGCTGGAAACGGGCAGAACCCACCAGGTGCGCGTTCACATGTCGTCAATCGGCCACCCGCTATTGGGGGACCCGACATATGGACGCGTTGCTGCAAAAATCAGGCCCTATCTCACAGCGGCGAATTTTTCCCGCCAGGCGCTTCATGCCGCCGAACTTGGTTTCATCCACCCCGTCACCGAGGAAAGGCTACAATTCTTGAGTGAGATCCCCGCAGATATGCAGGGTCTGATCGATGGATTGCGTTACTGATATCGACGATTCCGATGGAAAAATCTGCAATTTTGTGTTAGAAAGTGTGCGTGGCCGCAAGTTTGGACGCCACTTATGGGTCCATGATCTCTGGCTGACGATGAAAGGACGGATAAAGTGAACACGACAAAGACAAGACTGCCTACAGTGCCGTCTCTGGGCGGTGAGCAAAGCCTCAATAGATATCTGTCGGAAATCAAGAAGTTCCCGATTCTGAAGCCCGAGCAGGAATACATGCTCGCCGTGCGCTACAAGGAACATGAAGATCCCGATGCCGCTGCTCAGCTGGTTACCAGCCACTTGCGCCTCGTCGCCAAGATCGCGATGGGATACCGGGGCTATGGCCTGCCCGTTTCCGAACTGATTTCCGAAGGCAATATCGGCCTGATGCAGGGCGTGAAGAAGTTTGAGCCCGAGCGCGGCTTCCGCCTCGCGACTTATGCGATGTGGTGGATCAAGGCTTCTATGCAGGAATTCATCCTGCGCAGCTGGTCGCTCGTTAAAATGGGCACAACGGCCGCCCAGAAGAAGTTGTTCTTCAACCTGCGACGGATGAAGAAGAATCTCGATGCCTATGAGGATTCCGACCTCCATCCCGATGACGTGACCACGATCGCCACCAAACTGGGCGTCTCGGAAACCGAAGTCGTCAACATGAACCGGCGCATGATGATGGGCGGCGATGCCTCGCTCAACGTCAGCCTGCGCGAGGAAGGCGAAGGCCAGTGGCAGGACATCCTTGAGGATGACAACCCGCTGCAGGATGAGATCGTCGCGGAGGCCGAGGAGAAATCCGTACGCCACGCCATGCTGATCGAAGCGATGGATGCGCTTAACGAGCGTGAGCGTGACATCCTGACAGAGCGCCGCCTGACCGAAGACCCCAAGACGCTGGAACAGCTCAGCCAGGTCTACAAAGTCAGCCGCGAACGCGTGCGCCAGATTGAGGTTCGCGCATTCGAAAAGCTGCAAAAAGCGATGAACCGCATCGCTACGGACAGGCAACTCCTGCCCGCAACCTGAAGTGCCTCACCCCCGCCCCACTGTGGGCGGGGGATGACGCGATCAGCCCCGGCCCGATCCCCGCAAGAATTGTAAGCACCGCCCAGATCGTCCTGATTTTGTCATATGCTCACAGGCGGATAGGCAATTGCCATCTCGCATACTCACCCGCTAACCAGCGGTGATGGCGTTCGACTACAAACCAAGACGGACGAACACAGGGCTTTTCACGCGCATGCGGCGATTCATCTCCAGAACGATCATCTGGTTTCTGACCATCAGCATCGGGCTGACGCTTGCTTTCAAATTCGTGCCGGTTCCTCTCACCATCACCATGCTGGTGGACAGGAACGGCATTGCCAAGGAGTGGACCGCGCTCTCTCGCATTGACCGAAACATGGTGGATGCCGTGATCGGCAGCGAGGATGCAAAATTCTGCACACACAACGGTTTTGACCAGCAAGCCATCGAACAGGCCATGGGACGCAATGCGAAAGGCGGCCGGCTGCGCGGCGGATCAACCGTCAGTCAGCAAACCGCAAAGAATGTGTTCCTGTGGCAAGGCAGCGGTTGGGACCGCTGGCTGCGCAAGGGTCTTGAGGTCTATTTCACAGTCCTCATCGAAACGCTTTGGGACAAGCGCCGGATCATGGAAGTCTATCTCAACGTCGCGGAAACGGGGATCGGCACATATGGTGTTGAGGCGGGCGCACAGCGTTATTTCAATAAATCAGCGGCGCGCCTTTCGGCTATCGAGGCCGCGCGCATGGCCGCGGCCCTACCCAGCCCAAAGAAACGCGCGGTAACCAGCCCCGCCGGCTTCACCCGGCGCTATGGCAATACCATCGCGGCCCGGATCGGTGTGGTCAGGCGTGATGGGCTGGACGCCTGCATCTACGAATAGGCAGGGCCAAGCTGCGCTGACCGGCAGGCCACATTGATATGGTATGACATCGCTTGATGGCATCGCCGCGCCATGCGACACGCCTGCGCATGGGCGCCGGTCACGATCATCATCACGGCAGTTCCGCCGCCGAAACGACCGGCAAGGCATTTGCCCTGGCGGTCCTTCTCAACGTCGGTTTCACCATCGTTGAGGCTATTTTCGGCCTGCTCAGTGGCTCGATGGCGCTGATCGCGGATGCAGGACACAATCTTTCCGATGTGCTGGCTCTGCTGCTCGCGTGGGGAGCAAGCGTGCTGGCCGCCCGCCCGCCCAGCGAGCGCTTCACTTATGGCTTGAAAAGCTCATCAATCCTCGCTGCCATCACCAATGCCGCGCTGCTATGGATCGCGCTTGGCGCAATCCTGGTCGAAACGATCCGCCGGATCGCCACCCCTGCTCCCGTCCAGGGCGAAACCATGATGCTGGTGGCGGCCATCGGTATCGTCATCAATGGCTTTTCGGCGTTTCTCTTCGCACGGGGACGCAAGTCGGACCTCAACATCCGCGCGGCCTTTGTCCACCTTGTCGCCGACGCTGCCGTCTCGGCTGGCGTGGTGGTGGCAGGCCTGATGGTGCTGATGACAGGTGTCGCCCTGATCGATCCGATCACCTCACTTGCGATCACGGCCGTTATCGGCTGGTCGAGCTGGGGTCTCATGAAGGATTCGCTACGCATGGGCCTGCTGGCAGCGCCCGAAGGCATCGATGTGGCCCAGGTGCGCGCATTGCTGGCTTCACGCCCTGGGGTGACAGCCGTGCACGATCTTCACATCTGGCCGATGAGCACCACGGAAACGGCGCTCACCGCGCATCTCGTGATTCCGGGCGGGCTACCGGGCGATGATTTCCTTCCCGCCATAGGGCATGCGCTGCACGAACAATTTGGAATCGGGCACCCAACCATACAGATCGAAACCGTGGGCGGCCCCGAATGCGCTTTGGAATGTGAAAAGGTGGTTTAGTGCGATTTCGAGCCAGACCGAAGCACCGGGCGACACGGGAATCCAAAGTCAGCGCAGCTGAAATCCCGCTAAAACAATAATTTAGAGCCGGTTCCTTGATTCCACCGGAGCGGAAACCGCTTTTAAGCCGCTTCTTCCTTGCCCTTCAGGACACGGATAGGGTCTTTGCGGCCAAGCACAACATCGCCATCGATGACAACTTCAGCGATATTCTGCTCGGTCGGCAGATCATACATCGTATCGAGCAGAATAGCCTCGACGATAGAGCGCAGTCCACGCGCGCCAGTCTTGCGCTCGACAGCCTTCTGGGCGATCGCCTCAAGCGCATCATCCGTAAACGTCAACTCAACATCTTCCAGCTCGAACAGTTTGGAATACTGCTTCACCAGTGCGTTTTTCGGCTCCTGCAAAATCTTCACGAGCGCACCGATATCAAGATCTTCCAGAGTGGCGATCACCGGCAGACGGCCAACGAATTCCGGAATGAGACCGAATTTCAGCAAGTCCTCTGGCTCGGCCTTTTGCAACAGCTCACCGATAGCGCGCTTATCCGGATCGGCAACATGCGCGCCGAAACCAATCGAGCGCTTCTGCAGGCGATCTGCAATGATCTTTTCCAGACCGGCAAAGGCACCGCCGCAAATGAACAGGATGTTTGTCGTATCAACCTGCAAAAATTCCTGCTGGGGATGCTTGCGGCCGCCCTGTGGCGGGACCGAAGCGGTGGTGCCCTCCATCAGCTTGAGTAAAGCCTGTTGCACACCCTCGCCCGAGACATCGCGGGTAATAGAAGGGTTTTCGGCCTTGCGACTGATCTTGTCGATTTCATCGATATATACGATGCCGTGCTGGGCCTTTTCGACATTGTAGTCGCTGGACTGCAGCAGCTTGAGAATAATGTTCTCGACATCCTCGCCAACATAGCCCGCCTCGGTCAGCGTGGTTGCGTCGGCCATGGTGAAGGGAACGTCAAAGGTCTTTGCCAACGTCTGAGCAAGCAGCGTCTTGCCCGAACCGGTCGGCCCGACAAGCAGGATATTGGACTTTGACAGCTCCACATCCCCGGCCTTGCCGGCGTGCTTCAGGCGCTTGTAATGGTTGTGCACGGCGACCGAGAGCACGCGCTTTGCGCGGTCCTGGCCAATCACGTAATCATTGAGCGTTTCGGAAATATCGCGCGGAGCCGGGACCCCGCCATCCTTCTTGCCGGCAATTCCGGCCTTGGTTTCCTCGCGGATGATGTCGTTACAAAGCTCAACGCATTCATCACAGATAAACACGGTGGGGCCTGCGATAAGCTTGCGGACTTCATGCTGGGACTTGCCACAGAAGCTGCAATACAGGGTGCTTTTTGCGTCTGTTCCGCTCAATGTTTTCTATCTCTGCTTTCTGACCCCGGACGGGGGCGACTCAACGAACTTACTAGGCCCAGCGCAATTATCAATCCTGCCTTTTAGCACGGGGAACTTGCCCAAGGCTGAAGATCGGCGAAAATCAATCCTTGGAGTCTTTGCTCTCAGAATCTGTTTTGGTATCGTCTTCGGCCTGCTTTTCCGCGTCTGGACGGCTCTCGAACACCTTGTCGACCAAGCCAAATTCCTTGGCTTCAGCGGCCTCAAGGAAGGTGTCACGATCCATCGCCTTCTCGATATCTTTCAGGCTCTTGCCGGTATATTTCACGTAAAGATCGTTCATCCGTGTGCGAATTCGCAGAATTTCACGCGCCTGAATCTCGATATCGGACGCCATTCCGCGCGCTCCGCCGGAAGGCTGATGAACCATGATTCGCGCATTGGGCAGCGCAATGCGCATGCCCGGCTCGCCTGCAGCGAGCAGAAAACTACCCATCGAGGCAGCCTGTCCGACGCATACAGTGGAAACCCGCGGGCGGACATATTGCATTGTATCATGGATCGCCATGCCGGCCGTAACCACGCCGCCTGGCGAGTTGATATACATCGAGATGTCCTTGGACGGGTTCTCAGACTCAAGAAACAGCAGCTGGGCGATAATGAGTGAGGCCATGTTGTCCTCAACCTGGCCGGTCACAAAAACGATCCGTTCGCGCAGCAGGCGAGAAAAAATATCAAAGCTGCGCTCACCCCGGCTCGTCTGCTCGACAACGACAGGCACAAGAGCACCTGTCTGGGGATCTACAGTGAATTTTCCTTGCGAATCGGATTGCCCGAACAGGTCGATCATGGAAGTCCTCTTTTGATTGGCAACCCTATGTCACTCTGGCCTATGTCACGCTGGCCTATGTCGCGCTGGCCTATGTCGCGCTGTATTGCCCGATGTTCAAGGGCATTAACTCAATTTCCGCACAGGCATTGCCAAGAGCAAGGTTGTTCTCGCCAAGTCCGATGCAAAAATTGCGGCAGCGCAGCCAGCCCGGCCACACTGCTGCAATGCGCTATTCCAGCTTTAATCAGCCTTCTTGGCTGCAGCCTTCTTTGCCGCTGGCTTCTTGGCCGGAGCCTTCTTGCCGGCACCATCATCTGCCTTGGCCGCGGCCTTCGCAGCAGGCTTTTTGGCCGGGGCCTTTTTCTTGGCAGCAGGCTTTTCATCGCCTTTTGAAGCGGCCTTCTTGGCCGGAGCTTTCTTTGCGGCAGGTTTCTTGGCCGGCTTTTTCTCACCTTCAGAAGAAGCTTTCTTGGCCGGGGCCTTCTTGGCCGCAGACTTCTTCTTGGCTGCTGGCTTGGCCTTCGCCTCGTCGTTCTCCGCTTCGATCGCCGCCTGCAGTTCTTCGCGGTCGACTTCGCGCTCGGTCACATCGGCCTGTTCAATCAGGAAATCGACGACTTTGTCTTCATAGAGCGGAGCGCGCAGCTGTGCGGCGACCATCGGGTCGGACTGAATATATTGCAGGAAACGCTCGCGGTCCTCGGGGCTATATTGCTGCACCGCTTGCTGGATCAGCATCTGCATTTCCTGCTGAGAAACTTCCACATTGTTGGCCTGGCCGATTTCCGACAGCAACAGACCCAGACGCACACGGCGGACGGCGATTGTGCGGTAATCCTCGCGCTCGCCCTCAATTTCCTTGATCGCGGCTTCGGGGTCTTCCTCACGCCCGGCTTCCTGCTGGAGCTGCGACCAAATCTGCTCAAATTCGGCATCGACCATGGAAGGCGGCACGTCGAAATCATTGCCTGCGGCTAGCTGGTCAAGCAGCGAGCGCTTCATCTGCGTTCGTGTAAGACCAGCTGTTTCCTGCTCAAGCTGGCCGCGCATCAGCTCCGTAAGCTGCTCTAGGCCCTCCAGGCCAAGCTGCTTTGCGAAATCATCATCAATCGTGGTCTCGCCAGCGACTTTCACTTCGTGAACGGTAATGTCGAACGTGACATCCTTGTCCGCCAGATCTTTTGCGCCGTAATCCTTGGGGAAGGTGACTTTGATCTGTCTCTCGTCACCGGCTTTCACGCCAACAAGCTGATCCTCGAAACCGGGAATCAACTGACCCGAACCGATCGTGATCGGCTGGTTCTCGGCCGAGCCGCCCTCAAAAACCTCATCGTCAAGCTTACCAACGAAATCGCAAAGGACCTGATCGCCCTCTTCGGCAGCCTTGCCGTCCTTGGTGTCGTAGCTCTTCTGCTGATTGGCGATTCGCTCAACCGCCTCGTCAACTTGCTCGCCCGAGACCGGCACAACCAGCTTCTCAAGCTTCAGGCCATCCAGATTCGGAGCCTCGATTACCGGCAGGACCTCAAGACTGACCGACAGTTCGGCATCCTTGCCTTCTTCATAGCCGTCGCCCAGTTCTACCTGGGGTTGCATGGCCGGACGCAGTTCCTTTTCCTCGACGAGCGTGTCCATCGCCGCGCGAATCGAAGTGTTGAGCGCGTCCTGATGCAGCGCGGGGCCGTGCATCTTCTTGATCAGGTTGGCAGGCACCTTGCCGGGCCGGAAGCCAGGCATACGGACCTGCGGCGCCATGCGCTGAACCTCGCCTTCGATCTTCTCTGAGATCTGTTGAGCGGTAATCGTCACCGTATAGGCGCGCTTCAAACCGTCATTGCTGGTTTCGACTATCTGCATTGTTCTAAGAAACCTTCCCTGCGATATATTGCAGCACATCATCCAGATGGTGGGCAGACTGGTGCGGGCGAAGGGACTCGAACCCCCACATCTTACGATACTGGTACCTAAAACCAGCGCGTCTACCAATTCCGCCACGCCCGCGAATGAGGCAACATAAACTAGGCCGGAGACCCGACCAAAAACTCAAGAGGCAGCCCTTATAAGCACAAGACACAAAGGGCAAGCGCCCGCCTTGAACTTCGCGCCTTCAAATCCCAGATAATATGCAGTCAGAGCGAAAGGCCCAATCCCGTGGCAACACAACCCGACCCCGCACCCGACCGCATCGAACCTCAGGCTCCGCCGGAAACGCCGGCCCCGCCACCCGAACCCGGCCCCTCGCCCTTCCCGGAGGAAACGCCTGGAATCCCGCCCGATTTTGATGAACCGGGAATAAGGCCGGACGAACAACCTAGTGTCCCCTAAGTTCCAAAATCCCCGATAGAATCCGGTCAGCTGCCGGGTCTTCACCGCTCTCGGCGCGGCCAGAAGTGACTGCCGGACATTCCAGACAGAATGCCTGAACACCGCGGGTTCCCAGCAAATTCCTGAGCGTTTTGCGCAATTGGCCTAGCAACTGATGCTGGCGCGCCGAGGCCGCCGACAGGAAATCTCCACCGGTCTGCGCCTGCTCGCGGTTGCCAGGCCCCAACATTCCCAATGCGGTAGCCAGCGGACTTGTTTGATCCTGCCCCAGATATTCGGCATGCCATTTGCCGTCCTCAAGCTTTGCAGCCTTGGCGGCATAAGCCAGCGCATCATCCAATCCGCCGAATTCATCCACCAAACCCAGCTGGCGGGCCGCTCCTCCGGCCCAGGGACGCCCCTCAGCCCAGTCCGCCGCATCTTCAACCGATAGCTTGCGCGATTGCCCGACCAGAGTGATGAATTTACGGTAACTATGCTCAATAGTAGATTGAAACATAGAGGAAACTTCAGGGGAAAGTCCGGTCATTAAGTCCGGCTGCCCTGTCAGCGGTGTTGTCTTTACACCGCCCCCTGTCACTCCGAATTCCGCGAGAGCTTCGTCAAATGTCGGAATCACGGCAAACACACCGATGGAACCTGTAATCGTCCCACGCTCGGCAAAAATTCGGCTGGACGGCGTTGAAACCCAATAGCCGCCGCTTGCCGCGACATTACCCATGGAAACGACAATGGGGATTCGTTTTTCCTTAAAGCGGAGCACCGCACGGCGAATATGCTCGGACGCCATGAGCGATCCGCCCGGCGAATCGACACGAATCACCAGTCCGGCCAGATCCTTGTCCAGCGCCTTCTCCAGCACGCCGACAATCCGGTCCGATCCGGCAAGGCCCGGTCCGGCATCGCCATCAACAATCTCTCCGGCAACCGTCACAACCCCGATCGCCCTGCCCTTCTGATTTTCGGGCACAGCGGATAGCCACGCGCCCAGATCGGTATGGGCATATTTGCCAAGCCCCTTGTCCCGGCGGTTCTCACCGGAAATTTCCACCATGCGCATGTTGAATTCCGACCTGGTCCCAATCCGGTCCACCATGCCTGCGGATTTTGCGGCTTGTGCAGGATCGCCGCCCGATTCTTTCAGCCACCCGGCCGGATCGGTCGTGATACGTCGCAAGTCCACTTGCGGACGGCTTTTGGCATAATCGGCTTTCCATTCCTCCCAGATCGCGCCCAGCAAGACCTCTTCAGCCTTAAGCGAAGCCTCGGAGGGGCCATCCAGAAGATATGGCTCAACCGCACTCTTGAAGGTCCCGACGCGGAACACGTTCGCCTTCACCCTGAGCTTGTCGAGAAGCCCCGCGAAATAGATGCGATTTCCGCCCGGACCGGTGATGAAGGCTCCGCCATTGGGATCGACCCAGACTTCGTCACAATGGGCAGCCAGCAGCATGCCATCGTCAAGAAAAGCAATGCCGAATGCATAAACCTTCTTGTCCGCCGCGCGCACCGCATCCAGCGCATCTCCGATATCCTGAAGGTGGACAAATCCCCCGCCGATAAAGCCGGACAGGTCCAGCACTACTGAATTGATGCGATCGTCGCTGGCCGCCGCGCGCAAGGCGCGCACAATGTCGCGCGCCCGGAATTCTCCCATGGGCGCTTCCTGGGACAACAGCAGGGACAAGGGATCAGGGTTGCTCGGCTCCTCAACCACCACACCGCTCAGCTCCAGCAGCAAGGCGCCGTGCTGAACCGCCGCTGGGCCGGGACGTGCGGAAAGCGCCGCATAAAGCGCTGCGAAGAACATCAGCATCAACAGCAGGACAAGGCCGTCCTTTACAGCGACAAGCAACTTCCAAACCTTGCGTGCGAAATCCATGCGACCTCCATTAAACCGGGGCGTGCGTTTCCAGCCGTCCCCAGAACGTTCTCGAAGCGACCATAGCAGGCAGGGCTTGTGCGGCAAATTGGCTTGAGTGTCACCGAATCCTGCCCTAAGGCCTTGTCTTTGATGACATCGACAGCTTCACCCTACCCTTCGGGATCAGCGGCTTTCCCGCACCGGGGTCTGGTCGGCATTGCCGGGCTTGAACCGCATGAGATCCTGTTCCTGCTCGATGAGGCGGAACAATGGGTCAAACTCAACCGCCTCTCTCAAAAGCACGATGACCGGCTGACGGGCCTGACCATCATCAATGCCTTTTTCGAAAATTCTACGCGCACACTGCTGAGTTTCGAGATCGCCGGCAAGCGACTGGGCGCCGACGTGGTCAACATGGCCGTCGCGCAATCGAGCATCAAGAAGGGCGAAACGCTGATCGATACGGCGATGACGCTCAACGCCATGCATGCCGATGCCATCGTCATCCGGCACGCAAGCTCCGGCGCGGTGCAGCTGATCGCAGACAAAGTCAGCTGCCCGGTACTTAATGCCGGGGATGGCCAGCACGAGCATCCCACGCAAGCCCTGCTCGATGCCCTGACCATCCGTACGGCCAAGGGCGGCATCAACGGGCTGACTGTGGCGATCTGCGGCGACATCATGCACAGCCGGGTGGCACGCTCGAACATTCTGTGCCTCACCGCGCTGGGCGCGAATGTGCGGGTCTGCGCGCCGCCGGCACTGATGCCAGCCAACATCGCCGAGATGAAGGTTGAAGCGTTTCACGATTTCGAGGCCGCCCTTGATGGGGTGGATGTCGTGATGATGCTGCGCCTTCAGCTTGAGCGAATGCAGGGCCAGTTCATCCCCTCCCCGCGCGAATATCGCCATCTTTACGGCCTGACGGAAAAACGCCTTGAGCTGGCAGGGCCCGATACACTGGTGATGCATCCCGGCCCGATGAACCGCGGCATTGAGATCGACAGCAGTGTGGCCGATCTGGTCGACCGCTCGCTTATCAACACACAAGTTGAGATGGGCGTCGCGATTCGCATGGCCTGCCTCGACGTGCTCACACGAAGCGTGCGCAAGGTGGAGGGCTGGAAATGAGCATCGCTGCCCCGCTCACCATTACCAATGGCAGGCTGATGCTGCCGGGCGCGCAAGAGCCGGTGGCCGGCGCGATACGGTGCGAAGATGGACATATCGCCGCACTGGGCCCCGATGTTACCCCGCACAAAAGCGACCGCACTTTCGATGCAAAGGGCCAGCTGATCGCCCCCGGACTGGTAGATTTCGGCGTCTTTGCGGTCGATAAACCGGCCTTTCACTTTGGCGGCATCGTGCGCGCGGCCCTGATGCCGGACAATCAGCCGCTCGATGTCCCGTCGCGCGTCCGATTCGCGGCCTATTCGGGCAAACCCGGATTCTGGATCCATCCTCTCGCCGCGGCAACGCAGGGACTGGACGGTGAGCAGCTTGCCGAGCTTGGCCTCATGAAAGAGGCTGGCGCGCGCGCCGTGGCAACCGGACGGCGCTGGATCTCGGATTCGGGCATGATGCTGCGTGTGCTGCAATATGCGGCCATGCTCGATCTGGTCACTTGCGCCCATTCGGAAGACACCGGCATCACCAGAAATGCCGTCGCCACCGCTGGCGAAGTCGCGACGTTGCTTGGCCTGCCGTCAGCCCCGGCAGAGGCGGAAGCTCTGGCCATTGCTCGCGACATCGCGCTGGCGGAGATCGCTGGCGCGAAGCTTCATTTTCGGCAAGTCACGACCGCAAGAGGCCTCGACCTCGTGAGAGCGGCCAAAGCGCGCGGGCTGCCCATTACGGCAGGTGTAACGCCCGCCCATTTTATGCTGTCAGACCTGGCGACTGCCGATTTCCGGACATTCATGCATCTCTCGCCGCCGCTTCGCTCTGAAACGGACCGCAAGGCAGTGCTTGGCGCCATTGCCGACGGGACAATCGATGTCATCGCCTCTGGCCACGATCCGCGCGGGCCGGAAGACAAGCGCCTGCCCTTTGCCGATTCCGAGCCGGGGATGGCAGGAGCCGAAACGCTGCTGCCGCTAACAATGAATCTGGTGCGCGATGGCCTCATCACGCTGGGCCGCGCGTTCGAGCTACTTTGTGCAAATCCCGCCAGCCTGCTCGGCGTCAATTCGGGACGGCTTGAACCGGGAATGGAAGCCGACATCGCCATCATCGATCCGGATCGCCCGTGGATCGTCGATTCCGATGAGATGGAGGCCGCTGCCGGCAATACACCATTCGACAAACAG
>JAHRVR010000126.1 GCA_019090585.1 Sphingomonadaceae bacterium | reverse complement strand
TGCTGGAGCGCGATATTCCGCTGTTCGGCATTTGCCTTGGCCACCAGATGCTCGCTCTTGCTGCAGGTGCGAAAACGTCGAAGATGTTTCAGGGGCACCGCGGCGCCAACCATCCGGTCCAGCGCGTCGGCTCTGACTGGGGTGAGAGCGAAGGACTGGTCGAAATTACAGCCATGAACCACGGGTTCGCGGTCGATAATGCGACGCTGCCCGACACCTTAGAGGAAACGCACCGCTCGCTCTTTGATGGCACCAATTGCGGCATCTCTGTGCGCGGCAAGAAGGCGTTTGGCGTGCAATACCACCCCGAAGCCTCACCCGGCCCACAGGACAGCTTCTACCTCTTCGAGAAGTTCGTGGGGATGTTGGGGTGAACGAACGAACCGCATCTTATATTGCGGCGGCGCTTGTCGATCATGCAGGAAGGCATGTGGGAGCTGTCTTTCGAGGTCCGACGGAAGAAGTCACTGAGTTCGCCCGAAGTGCCTGCGATTTTGAAGTGGACCCCGAACTTGCGGTCGAAGCTCTCGAAATTCTCTCAGTTTGCGGCGCGGCAACGATTTCGACTGATCCATTTGCTGGCGATTATATGAAGATTGATCGGGGCGCATTCGACCGCTTTGTTGGAGCGGCTCTAAGTGAGTTGGAGCAGGCAGAGAGATTGGCTCATCGACGCGATGGCAACGTTGATGCGGTAGTAGACGGCCAAGGATACATGAAGGCTGAAAGGCTTTTGAAATATCCTGTATTAAATTTGTATTTCGAGTTTGGTGAAGGCTGGCTTCAACAAGCGCTGCAGGGTATTCGAGAAGACGCGGAGCAATCAATTCCTGCTTCTGATCGAGTGGTTGATTTAGATCATAACTCTCCTGTGGCCGTCAAAATCGGATCCGCACTTGATGAACTTGAAACAAGACTCAAGGAAGACAATGACACCGGTGAATTGACTGACGATCTACGTGCTGCGGCATTGGAAGAAGTCTCACACCTAAAGCAACGGTGGTCCTCAGCTAAAATCCGCGTAAATTCGTTTGTCGCGTCTACAAAATCAACATTGAGTTGGATCGGTGAGAAGGCGGCCACAGCAACCGTCGGTGAATTAGCCAAGAACCTACTCAAGCTCATATTGGATTTTCTCGCCTAATGCCCAAACGTAATGACATCTCCTCGATCCTCGTCATTGGCGCTGGTCCGATCATTATCGGTCAGGCCTGCGAGTTCGACTATTCGGGCACGCAGGCGATCAAGGCGCTGAAGGAGGAGGGCTACCGCGTCGTCCTCGTCAATTCCAATCCGGCCACGATCATGACTGATCCCGATATGGCTGATGCCACTTATGTCGAGCCGATCACGCCAGAGATTGTCGAGCGGATTATCGAGAAGGAAAAGCCGGACGCGCTGCTGCCGACAATGGGCGGGCAGACCGCGCTGAACTGCGCGCTCAAGCTGGATGAGATGGGTGTACTCAAAAAGCACGGCGTAACGATGATCGGCGCCGATGCCGATGCCATCGACAAGGCAGAGGACCGCCAGCGTTTTCGTGAAGCGATGGACAGTATAGGGCTGGAATCGGCGCTTTCAGGCGTGGCTCATACGCTCGAGGAAGCCCACAAGGTTCTTGAGACAACGGGCCTTCCCGCGATCATCCGGCCCAGCTTTACGCTTGGCGGGACCGGCGGCGGTGTCGCTTATAACAAGGCCGAATTTGAGCATATCGTGCGCTCCGGCCTCGATGCATCCCCCACCACCGAAGTGCTGATCGAGGAATCGCTGCTTGGGTGGAAAGAATTTGAAATGGAAGTCGTTCGCGACCGGAATGACAACTGCATCATCGTCTGTTCGATCGAGAATGTCGATCCGATGGGCGTGCATACTGGCGATTCGATCACTGTCGCGCCCGCGTTGACGCTGACCGACAAGGAATATCAGATCATGCGCAACGCCAGCATTGCTGTGTTGCGTGAAATTGGCGTGGAAACAGGCGGTTCCAACGTACAGTTCGCAGTCAATCCGGAAGACGGGCGGCTGATCGTGATCGAGATGAACCCGCGTGTCTCGCGCTCATCGGCGCTGGCATCGAAGGCCACGGGCTTTCCGATCGCACGTGTCGCGGCGAAATTGGCAGTTGGTTACACGCTTGACGAGATCACGAATGAGATCACCGGCGCAACGCCCGCCAGTTTTGAACCGACGATCGATTACGTCGTCACCAAGATTCCGCGTTTCGCTTTTGAAAAGTTCAAGGGTTCGGAAGCGCTCCTCTCGACCGCGATGAAATCTGTGGGCGAAGTCATGGCGATTGGCCGCAACTTCCCCGAAAGCCTGCAAAAGGCGCTGCGCGGCCTTGAAACCGGCCTCGACGGTTTTAACCGGATCGAGGAACTGGAAGGCGCGGCGCGCGACGAAGTGATAGCACGGCTGTCCAGGCAATCGCCTGACCGCCTGCTGGTCGTCGCACAGGCTTTCCGCGAAGGGCTGACGGTGGAGGAAATCAACGCCGTCACTCATTATGACCGCTGGTTCCTGCGCCATATCGAGGACATTGTCGCCCAAGAGGCCAAAATTGTTGCCGAAGGACTGCCCAGCGACGCGAGTGGCCTCAGGCATCTGAAAGCCATGGGTTTTTCAGACAGCAAACTGGCGCGCCTGGCCGTGCGTTCGGTCCACGTGGCGGGCGGCATGGGCGAAACGCAGGCCAAGAGCTCGGGCCTCTTGCATGACGCGATCAAAGCCATGGCCGGCGCGACCAGCGAAGAAGAAGTGCGCATGCTGCGTCACAAGCTGGGTGTGCTGCCCGTGTTCAAGCGGATAGACAGCTGCGCGGCCGAGTTTGAGGCGATCACGCCCTATATGTACTCGACTTATGAAGCTCCGACTTTTGGCGCGCCCGAGGATGAGGCGATGCCATCAGATCGCAAGAAGGTTGTGATTTTGGGCGGCGGCCCGAACCGTATCGGACAGGGCATAGAGTTCGATTATTGCTGCGTCCACGCCTGCTTTGCGCTGTCTGAGGCTGGCTATGAAACCATCATGATCAATTGCAATCCTGAAACGGTGAGCACTGATTACGATACGTCAGACCGCCTCTATTTTGAGCCGCTGACAGGTGAAGACGTGCTGGAAATCCTGCGCGTTGAACAGGAAAAGGGTGAGTTGGTGGGCGTTATCGTCCAGTTTGGCGGGCAAACGCCGCTTAAGCTGGCGCAAGTGCTGGAAGATGCGGGAATTCCCATTCTTGGCACGTCGCCCGATGCGATCGATCTGGCCGAAGATCGTGAGCGGTTTTCCGCGCTCGTTGATAAGCTGGGGCTTAAACAGCCTGCCAATGGCATTGCCCGTAACCGGGATGAGGCGCGCGCGGTGGCCGCGCGGATCGGCTATCCCGTGCTGATGCGGCCAAGCTATGTTCTTGGTGGCCGCGCGATGGAAATTGTCGATTCCGAACAGCAGCTTGATGACTATATCGCAACTGCTGTCGAAGTTTCCGGTGAGAGCCCGGTGCTGATTGACCAGTATTTGCGCGATGCCATTGAATGCGATTGCGATGCGCTCTGCGATGGCGATGTTGTCGTTGTGGCTGGGCTCATGGAGCATATCGAGGAGGCAGGAATCCACTCAGGGGATAGTGCCTGCACGCTGCCGCCTTACAGTCTTTCCCCTGAGATAATTGCTGAAATGGAGCGCCAGGCCGATGCGCTGGCTCGCGGGTTGAACGTTCTGGGCCTGATGAATATCCAGTTCGCCGTGAAGGACGGTGAGGTCTATCTTATCGAGGTGAACCCGCGGGCAAGCCGTACCGTGCCATTCGTTGCCAAAGCAATTGGTCAGCCGGTTGCAAAAATTGCTTCCCGCGTGATGGCTGGAGAGAAACTGTCCTCCTTCCCGCCCTTCATACGTGATCTTGATTACATGGCAGTGAAGGAAGCGGTGTTCCCGTTTTCACGTTTCCCCGGTGTCGATCCAATCCTTAGCCCGGAGATGAAATCTACCGGTGAAGTCATGGGAATTGACCGGAATTTTGCCACTGCCTTTGCCAAGTCTCAACTTGGTGCCGGAACTCTGATCCCTCAGGAAGGCATCGCCTTTGTGTCAGTGAAGGACAGCGATAAATCGAAGATCTTGCCGGCCGTTAAACAGCTGCTGGAGCTGGGCTTCAAGATCGTGGCGACAAGCGGCACACAGCAATATCTCGCTGATGGCGGGCTGCCTGTTGAAATGGTCAATAAGGTGGCAGAGGGCCGGCCGCATATCGTTGACAAGATCATCGATGGTGAAATCGCTCTGATCTTCAATACGACCGAAGGGTGGCAGAGTTTGAAGGACTCAAATTCGATCCGGATGTCGGCTCTGGCCGAGAAGGTACCATACTTCACAACGGCCGCCGCCAGTCGCGCGGTCGTGCAGGCGATTTCGGCTACTCGTTCAAGCCCGCTTGAAGTCCGGTCCTTACAGGATTATTATAGGTGAACTCGATCTAGCTTCCCTAAATTGTGACAGATCGGCTCGTTCCTTTCGGAATGGGGTAGCAATCTAGTCGCGATTTACAGGCGCGCGCAGTAGGAAGAAGTGAATGGCAAGTGTCGAAAAGATGCCAATGCTGGCAGAAGGCTATGAAAGGCTGACAGCCGAAATAAAGGCGTTGCGCGAGGAAAGACCTCTCATCGTTGATGCGATTGAGGAGGCGCGCGCGCATGGTGATCTGTCTGAAAATGCAGAATATCACGCGGCGAAGGAGCGTCAGGGCCAGGTCGAAGCGACAATTGGCGATCTTGAAGACAAGATGAGCCGCGCCCAGATTATTGATCCTACGATGCTTTCGGGCGACAGGATCATATTTGGCGCGACAGTGACGTTGCTTGATGATGACGACAAGCCGGTCAAGTATCAGATCATCGGCCCATACGAGGCGGATGCCAAGGCCGGGCGCATCAGCTATAAATCGCCGTTGGGCAAAGCGCTGATCGGCCACAAGGTCAAGGACGAGATCGAAGTGACTGTGCCGTCAGGCGACAAGTTCTATCTGGTTGAGAAGATCGAGTTCATCTGACGTTTTTATCGGCCGAGGCGGGGCCAGTCGCTATGGTGGGCTGGCTTTGTGTTTTGTGACGCGGCGCCGGGCCCGGCTTGTGCAATTAGTCTCTGTCCGGCAGCGTCGGCTCGAGCAATTTGTGCAGATGCACAATCACATAGCGCATTTCGGCATCGTCGACGGTCCGCTGCGCATGAGCGCGCCAGACTTCCTCGGCGGTAGCGAAGTCTGGGTAAACGCCCACGAGATCGAGCTTTGACAGGTCGACGAAGTCAAACGTGCGCGGGTCGGACACCCGGCCGCCCATTACGAAATGTAGTTTTTGCATAAGTTCAGTCCTGGGGAGGGGAGGGGAGTGTCCCGTTAGCGTTGTGCATGTGCGTGGAGCAAGGTCAGCGGTGCGGTCTGGTCATAAATTGAACGGCTTTCTCAGCAATCTTTTTGCCAAGGGGCGGTTCGGGCTGCTCTCGGCCAAGCAGAACCCGCGCTTTGCTGAGCGAGGTTTCGCCCACGCGCTCCATCCGATCCATGGTTGCATGACCGGCATGTTCAGCGCGCGTTGCCATTGATTCGGCAGAATCGCGCAGGCTGGTCGTCGCAGAGTTGACCTGACTGAGTGCCTGCTGGGTGATCGCCGCGCCGGCAGCGGCAACTGCTTTGCCCCACAGCGAAGTGCGATTCGCAACGATTTCGCGATTTCGGCGGGGGATGAGAGCAGCTGCAACCGCGCCAACGGCAAGTCCGCCCGCGATGCACATCACCGGATGCTCGTGAACAAAATCGGCGATTTTCCTGGGTTGGGGCGGTTCGGCCTGTCCCGGCAGCCGCACGACGTTGTTTTCACGCCCAGCCGTTTCATCGGGCGTGCCGCCTTCATTCATCGTCATTGCTGTCATTTCCTTCCGTGTCCGGGTCCTTGCCGAGCGTTTCCTCCAGCCAGGTAATGACCGGATTTCGCAAAAACCAGATCAGGAGCAGGGCGGTGGTTCCGGCGATGATGCCCTTGCTTTCGTCGGCGACCTGCATTGCTTCATCGAAGGCGTCCCGTGCAGCCCCGCTCACCGCACCAGCGATGCGGCCGCCGATTCCATCCTCTTCGCGATCGCCTTTAACCCTTGCAATACGCTCTTCGATCTCCGCCATTGCCACGTTCTTTGCGGCCCGGGTGGTGATGACCTGATCAGCCAGCTTGCCCATCGTCATCCTTTTCCGAAAGCACTGCCTTCATTTGCCTGACGTGAAACACAACGAGCATGAGGCAGATCAGGACAATCAGCAGTAACCCGCCCGATACCGCAGCGACCGCGCCCCAGGGTGTCAGAAGTGGTCCCAGGGCGATGACCGCTCCAACAACGGCCGCCATGACTGCAAAAAACGTGAAGGTCGCCGCCACGATGCCCAGGACCGCGATGGATTTCGCCTTGCTGCCGGCAAAGGCAGCGCGGGCCCTTTGATAGGCAAACTCGGCCTCTACCACCGCGCGGGCATTTGCCACCAGCAAGCGCATATCGTCCTTGAGCGACACATCGTCCGTGGCACCTGAAGGAAATGCGCCTGCCGGCGTTGCTTCATCCATATTGCCCAAGTTCCCTACACCGACGGTCAGGCTATTGTTCACTGACCGCAAAGTTCCTTATTGCCGAAAAAAAGGCTTAGCGGCGGCGGAACAGGCGGGCCAGCATATATCCGGCTGCTGCGGCAAGTCCGACGGCAAGTGCAGGCTTTTCACGCACGAATTCCTTGGCGTCATCACCCAGTTCCTCGAGCGATTTATCATCGAGCTTTGTGGCCGCATCCTGAATCGTCGAGGCCGCAGATCGGGCGTAATTGCCGTACTGGACGCCAACCGTCTCGTCGATGACGGCTGCGTTTTCCTCAACCTTTTTGCCAAGGCCCGATATCGCTTCGCTGGCCTTGGCCTTGCCCTGGTCCGCATACTCATAGGCCTTGTCCTTGGCCTCACCGCTCTTTTCGCGGCCCTTGCTGGAGAGGTCCTCTGTCGTATGGGACAGCTTGTCGCGATAGTCCTCCGCGCGCCCCTGTGCTTCCTTGCCGAGAGCCTGTGCGCCTGCCTTGGCTTCCTCGACAGCTTTGGAGAAATGGCTCTTGGCTGACGGCTCCGGGGGCAGATCGTCGTTCGGGGTATTTTTGCTATTGGCCATGATGCTATCCTTCGATTTGACCCTGGAGGGGGGGAGTTCTCTTATCTATATGGGACTTTGTATCACATCTTGCCACGAAATGTTGCAACGCAACTTGCCAGCAAACGTTCCGCTGTTAATACGCGCCGATAACAATCAGGTTCGTATCCAGGAGTTGAGCTGCAATGACCGCGATCATTGACATTCATGCCCGTGAGATTCTCGATAGCCGGGGAAATCCAACCGTCGAAGTTGATGTGCTTCTGGAGGATGGAAGCTTTGGCCGCGCAGCTGTGCCATCTGGCGCGTCAACCGGCGCGCATGAAGCGGTCGAATTGCGCGATGGCGACAAGTCCCGGTATCTTGGCAAAGGCGTTTTGAAGGCTGTTACGGCCGTAAACGACGAAATCCGTAAATGCCTGCTTGGCCTCGATGCCGAAGATCAGATTGATGTCGATCGCGCTATGATCCAGCTCGACGGGACCGAGAACAAGGGGCGGCTTGGCGCCAACGCGATTTTGGGGGCCAGCCTTGCGGCGGCCAAGGCCGCGGCCGCTGCGCGGGGATTGCCGCTTTATGCTTATGTGGGCGGTGTATCGGCGCATGTCCTGCCAGTGCCGATGATGAATATCATCAATGGCGGCGAACATGCCGATAATCCGATCGACGTTCAGGAATTCATGATCATGCCTGTCGGCGCGCCAAGCCTGGCTGAAGCTGTGCGTTGGGGGGCGGAAATTTTCCACACGCTCAAGAAGGGGCTATCCGAGAAGGGACTGGCAACTGCGGTGGGCGACGAGGGCGGCTTTGCCCCCAACCTTGCCAGTACGCGCGATGCGCTCGATTTCATCATGGCTTCGATCGAGAAGGCGGGTTTCAAGACCGGCAGCGAAGTGGTGCTGGCGCTCGACTGCGCATCGACCGAATTCTTCAGGAACGGAAAATACGAGATTAGCGGTGAAAACCTCTCGCTCTCGGGCGAGGCCATGGCAGATTATCTCGCCGACCTTTGCGATGCTTACCCAATTCGTTCGATCGAAGATGGCATGGCGGAAGATGATTTTGCGGGTTGGAAGGCCTTGACGGACAAAGTCGGTCACAAGGTTCAGCTCGTAGGCGATGATCTTTTCGTCACCAATCCCAAGCGCCTTACCGCCGGGATCGGTGACGGGCTGGCCAACTCGCTGCTGGTGAAGGTCAACCAGATTGGATCGCTGAGCGAAACGCTGGAGGCTGTCTCCATTGCGCAGCGCGCTGGTTACACCGCGGTTATGTCGCATCGCTCTGGCGAGACAGAGGATTCCACGATTGCCGATCTTGCGGTTGCCACCAACTGCGGTCAGATCAAGACCGGTTCACTGGCCCGATCCGACCGGCTTGCCAAATACAACCAGCTCATCCGCATCGAAGAAGAGCTGGGCACTGTAGCGGTCTATGCAGGCGAAAGCGCATTTGGACGCTTGAGCCGCTGAGCGCAGGATCGCGATCCGGGCATCACGTGCTGCAAGCTGTTATTATGATAAGTGAATTGCGCGAGGATCACTATTAGTGCATCTGCCAGTGATGCTTGACGCGGTGGTCGAAGAGCACCGGTGCGAAGACGGATTTTAGCTGCTGAAGAGGATGGGTCATTTGCCAGTTGTGAAACCATTTGCCGAGGACGTCTTTACATGGCCGGCGGATCAACCGCAGCTGATCGGCTGCCGCTGCACTCAATGCGAGGCGGTGTTCTTCCCCGAGCAGTCAGGCTGCGGTCAGTGCGGCAGCGTTGCTATTGAGCGGCGCCTTTTGCCACGGACCGGCACGATCTGGAGCTGGACCACGCAGGAATTCCTGCCGAAAGAGCCTTATGCTGGCGGTGAGACTGAAGAGACCTTCAAGGGTTTCGGTGTCGGTGTGATTGATCTTGAAGGCGAAGTCAGGGTCGAGGCGCGGCTGACAGAAAGCGAGCCCGAGAAGCTCAATATCGGCGACAAGGTGGAGCTCGTTATCATACCGTTTAGGAGCGATGAGGACGCGGAACTCGTCACTTTTGCTTTCAAGCCCGTTTAAGAGGAGGATCCTATGCGCGACGTTGTCATTCTTGGTGTAGGTATGCATCCCTTCGGGCGCTTCGGCACGAAGTCCGCGATCGAAATGGGCGCCGAGGCGTCACGCTCTGCCTTGGCGGATGCGGGCGTTGACTGGAAAGACATTCAGTTTGCTTTTGGCGGAAGCTGTGAAGTCGACAACCCCGATGCGGTTCTGGGCCTGCTGGGGCGGACCGGAATACCTTTCATGGACGTCTACAATGGCTGCGCCACGGCTGCCACTGCGCTTGAGATGACTGCCGATGGGATTCGCTCTGGCAAATATGACATTGGCATGGCGGTCGGCATGGACAAGCACGCTTCTGGCGCGTTCACTGCGGACCCTGTCCATTATGGCGCTCCGGCGTGGTACGGCGAAGCGGGCTTCTTCCTGACGACCAAGTTTTTCGGGATGAAGATCAATCGTTACATGCACGATCATGGCATTTCGCATGAGGCCCTCGCACGGGTTGCCGCCAAGAACTTTGAGAACGGCGTCCTGAATCCCTACGCTTTTCGCCGCAAGCCGATGAGCGAGGAGAAAATCCTGGAATCGCGTATGCTGAACTACCCGTTGCGACAGTATATGTTCTGCGCGCCAGATGAAGGCGCGGCGGCAGTGATCATGTGCAGTGCTGAAGTGGCAAAGAAATATACTTCGAATCCGGTATTTCTGCGCGCCACCGCGCTCAGGACGCGGACTGCCGGTGCCTATGAATTGCACAGCAGTTCGACACTGTCCAAGCCGGACCACGCACCGACAGTCTATGCCTCTCGCGCGGCTTACGAGGCGGCCGGCATTGGCCCTGAAGACGTCGATATCGTCCAGCTGCAAGACACCGATTCGGGCGCTGAGATCATCCACATGGCGGAAAATGGCCTGTGCAAGGATGGCGAACAGGAACGCATGCTGGCGGACGGCGATACCAAGATTGGTGGCCGCTTGCCGATCAACACTGATGGCGGATTGATCGCCAATGGTGAGCCGATTGGTGCCTCCGGACTGCGCCAGATCCATGAACTGGTTCAGCAGCTGCGCGGCAATGCCGGTGAACGCCAGGTGCCGGGTAATCCACGTGTCGGATACTCGCAGCTCTATGGCGCTCCGGGAACGGCCGGCGTCTCGATTATCAGCCTTTAGGCGTTGTTGAGCCGTTCGACCTGAGAGGGATCGAGTTTCAGCGAGACGGCTTCTACAAGATCGGCCAGTTGTTCGGTTGACGTGGCGCTGGCAATCGGCGCGGAAATTCCTGGCTGCGTATTCAGCCAGGCGATGGCGACTTGGGCAGGCTTTGTCCCGAGCTCTGCGGCGATATCTCTCAGCACCGCAAGGGTTTGCCACCCGCCGTTATCGCTTGCGGCCTTCAGCATTGCGCCGCGGGCGTGGCCGTCCCAATCGCTTTCAGACGAGTATTTTCCGCTCAGGAATCCTGCGGCAAGCGCGAAATAGGGCAGCACAACAATTTCGTTTGCGACGCAGAAGTCCTGCAATTGACCTTCGTAGGCGTCTCGCTCGACGAGGTTATATTGCGGTTGAAGCACGGTGAAGGGCTGTGCGCCCATTTCCCTGGCCTTTGCGATGATTGCAGCAAGCCGGTCGGTAGAATAGTTCGAAGCGGCAAGCTCGCGCGCCTTGCCCGATCGGTAGGCTTCGTCATAAGTCGCGACAACTTCATCCAAAGGCGTATCGGGGTCGTCGCGGTGCGCATAGTAGAGATCGACGTAGTCGCTGCGCAGCCGGTCGAGCGAAGCATCCAGCGCCTTTACCACTTTGTCGTGTGCAAGCCCGCCGGGTTGGCCGCCGGCGTTGGTCTTGGTGCCGATCAGCATGTCCTTGCGAATGCCCCGGTTTTCCATCCATTCACCGATGATCTCTTCGGACTCGCCGCCCTTGTTGCCAGGAACCCAGGCCGAATAGATTTCTGCTGAATCGATCATGCGGCCACCGGCTTCATAGAACGAATCCAGGACCTCAAAACTCTTGTCGCGATCAATCGTCCAGCCAAAGACATTGCCGCCCAGAACCAGAGGAAGTCCGCCAATAGAGGGATTATTCTTAGCCACGGAACTTCTCCTGTAGCTCAAACAGAGCGATCGCTGCTTTGGCGGCCTCTCCGCCTTTGTCTTTTTGCTTCGGGTCGGCGCGAACGCGCGCTTGCTCATCGTTCTCCACGGTCAGGATGCCGTTGCCGATGGCAATGCCATCCATGGTCATGGCTAGAATTCCGCGCGCGCTTTCCCCCGCGACGATCTCAAAATGATACGTCTCTCCGCGAATGACAACGCCGATGGCGACGAAGCCGTCATACTGGCCGCTTTCTTCCGCGAGTGAGATGGCGCCCGGGATTTCAAGAGCGCCAGGGACGGTTAGCACTTCGGCCTCGTGTCCGGCACTTTGCAGTGCGGATTTTGCACCCGCAATCAGCATATCGTTGAGTTGTTCGTAGAAGCGAGCCTCCACGATGAGGAATCGAGCCATGGTTGCTTCTCCGATATGGGGGAATAGTCAGTCGATCGGGGTTTGCCCAACGATGTTAAGCCCATAACCCTCAAGGGCAACAAGCGAATATTTGGTGTTCGTCAGCAGCACCATATCCTGAACGCCGAGTTCGGCCAGGATTTGCGCCCCCACACCATAGTCACGCATGTCATCCATCTTGGGAACTTTGCCCTTCAGCAGGTCCAGTTTGAGATCGATTACATTCGACATGCTGTTGACCGCCGGTTTGTTGAGCACAACGATGACGCCGTTACCTTCCTCGGCGATCAGCTCCATCGAACGGCTAAGCAGCGAAGCGCGCGTTCCCAGTTCACCGAAAGTATCCGCAAACATGGCGAGGGTGTGCATTCGGACCAGGGTCGGCTTGTCCGGATCGACATGGCCTTTGACCAGCACCATCGTCTCGTCGCCGGTCGCGCTGTTATAGTAGGCCCGGGCTCGCCACTGACCGCCCCAGCGGCTGTCGAATGAGTATTCGCGTTGCATCTCGACCATGCGATCATGCTTGCGGCGATACGCGATCAGATCCCGGATTGTGCCGATTTTCAACTCATGCATACGCGCGAAAGTGATGAGATCATCCATGCGCGCCATAGTGCCATCGTCGCTCATGATTTCGCAGATGACACCTGATGGATTGAGGCCTGCCAGCCGCGATATATCGACCGCCGCTTCTGTATGGCCTGCGCGCACAAGCACGCCGCCATCCCTGGCCTGCAGAGGAAAGACATGGCCGGGCGTGACGATGTCGTCCTTGGATTTGCTGCCGTCGATAGCGACGCTGATCGTGCGGGCTCTGTCACCGGCGGAAATACCGGTTGTGACACCGTCCTTCGCTTCAATCGAGACTGTAAATGCCGTTTCATATGCGGTGCCATTGTGGCGGCTCATCGGTTCCAACCCAAGCTCGGCGCACCGCTCACTGGATAGTGACAGGCAGATCAGGCCCCGGCCATGCGTGGCCATGAAGTTGACGGATGCGGGTGTCGCCATCTGCGCCGGGATGACGAGATCGCCTTCATTCTCGCGGTCTTCGTCATCGACCAGAACGAACATGCGGCCATTGCGCGCTTCTTCGATGATTTCCTCGATCGGACACAGGACCGGGCGATCATCATTGGCCGACAGGAACCGCTCAAGTTTGCCCAACGTGTCGGCTGTCGGGTTCCAGTCTGGTTCGCTGCAATCGCGCAATGTGTTGGCGTGGAGGCCTACGGCTCTGGCGAGACCGGCCTTTGTCATCCCACCATCGCTGACAAGCTGGCGGACTTTTTCTATCACAGTTTCACTCATGCGAATCACATCTATCACATCATAATGTGATACGATAGAGAGGAGATCACATTTACCTAGCTGCCCTTGAAGTCAGGTTTGCGCTTTTCGAGAAAGGCCTGAACCGCCTCTGCATGGTCAGCGGTTGTGTGGGCGGCGGCCTGCATGGCCGAGGCCATTTCCAGGACGGTTGCGAGTTCGGACTGGCGGCTTTCCCACAGCAGGCGCTTGGTCATGCGCACTGCATGGGTCGGGTTTGCGGCAATACGCAGCGCGAGTGCGCGCGCAGCCTCCATAAGCTGATCGTCGGGAACAACTTGCGAAACGAGGCCGCAGCGCAGTGCTTCGTCTGAATCGATTATATCACCTGTCAGCGCCATCTCGGCCGCCTTGGACCAGCCGACAACGCGCGGCAGTAACCAGGAACCTCCATCTCCGGCGATCAGCCCCAGTTTAACAAAACTCTCGGCAAACCGCGCGGAAGTGCCGGCGATGCGCAAGTCGCACATGCAGGTAAGGTCGCACCCGGCGCCCACTGCCGCGCCGTTTACCGCGGCAATGACGGGAACCTCGAGCTTAGCAAAAGCCAGCGGGAGGCGCTGGATACCGGTTTTGTATCCGTTCCGCGTAGTGACAGGGTCGCCGGTGTTGAGCGGGCCGCCCGGCGCCATGTCCTTGACGTTTCCGCCGGATGAGAAGCCTTTACCAGCCCCGGTCAGAATTGCGACGCGGGCTGCGGGATCGCTTTCCAGACGCTCCAGCGCGGAAAGCAGGGCCACGATCATCTCTTTCCCGGAAATGGGATTTCGCAGCTCGGGCTGGTTCAGGGTTAGTGTCACTATCCCGTCGGCATCGGCGTCGTAAGTAACGAGGTCGTCCAAGTCATATCTCCCTGTCGTTTGCCAGCCATAGGTCAGTTGACCTGTAGCACCAAACGGTCGATGCTGAAATCAAATCATAAAAAGGGGAGATATGAATGTTGGGGAAGCAAAAGGCAGAAGGTGTGGCGGTCGTGACCGGGGCAGGGCGAGGGATCGGTGCGGCCTGCGCCCGCGCATTGGTGGAAGATGGCTGGACCGACCTTCTCTTGTGCGACATCAACGGCGATGCGGTTAAGGAAGTGGCTCAGCAGCTCCACAACTCGGGTGTGCGGATAGAGACCATCGCCGGTGATGTCACGACAACACAATTCACGGACGAACTTGTTGCCACGCTCGGGGACCGACCCGTTGCAGCGGCGCTCCATGCGGCAGGTGTGGCGCCAGCAACGGCCGAAACAGCCCGCTTGCTGGAAATCAACCTGGATTCGACGATTTCCTTTGTAGAAACGATCAAACCGCGCATGGCAGATGGCGGCGCAGCGGTGGTGATCGCGTCGAATACGTCCTATTTTCCGGCACCCCCGGAATTGCTGGAAATTTTCGAGCAGCCGATGCCGCCTGAAGGGAGCGCGGCCTTTGCAGATCAGGTGTCGGATTCGTTCCTGGCCTATCTGTTATCCAAGCGCGGCGTGAGGGCGCTTGCCAAGCGTGAGGCCGTGAGTTTTGGTAAAAAGGGTGCACGAATTGTGTCTGTGTCGCCGGGGCTGATTGATACAGTGATGACCGCAGATCGGGAAAGCGACACGATCCGCATGATGATCGAAGGGGCAGCGATCAAACGCGTGGCCGATACGGCTGAACTGGCCGCGGTGGTTGCGTTCCTGCTGTCACCCAAGGCCAGCTTCATGACCGGTTGTGATGTGCTCGTCGATGGCGGGGAAGTTGCCGGACTGGGATACTTCTGAACCTGTGATCCCAAACACCGTCGATGGCGGTGCTTGGGATGCACGGACTGGCACGGAAATTCGAAACCGGCCTGGAATGAAAACGGGCTCTCGTTCAGGGAGCCCGTTCGGAGACGGTCTTCTTGAGCGACTAACCGCCCATGAAGCCGCATCGCCAGCCACGCCAGCCTCGATCGAAACGGGATATGTTTCGAAAAATTCTGCGATCAGTTTGCTGGCATCAAATCTGCAAGTTTCGAAAGATCAACCTGGC
>JAHRVR010000125.1 GCA_019090585.1 Sphingomonadaceae bacterium | reverse complement strand
GACCGGAATAATTTGCGCTTTGCAAATCTCGTTTCGCGCCCAGATTACCCAGCAACTCTGGCACGAAGAAGGTCATCGCTATGGGATAATCGGCGAAATGTTCTACCCAGTCGGGACGCTGGTCAAATATGACCGCAGCACCTTTGCCCCAGGCTTTAAGAGCTACATTATGGCCAGCACCCGTCCACGGCCCGAAACTATAATTGAAATAGAAGTCGCCCTTCCCGAACCGCCCCAATATGGTTGGCTCCAGATCGCTGAACCATTCCTTGAGCTTGTCACCCTTCAGACGTAACTTCTTGTATGTCCCGGTCGTGCCGGACGTAAAAAGTATATGATCACCGAACCGGCCACCCTCGATCGGCTGTGGCAACGCATCTGCCTTGCCCGCCATGTTCAAGCGGCGAGGAACCTCTACAATCGGGCAATCGGGGCGGGCGCGGGCGAAAGCGTCCTTTACTTCGGTCTGACCGGCAAAGCAGGCCAGCGCAGCAACGCCCCGCAGATCAAGACCCTCGATCACATCCCATGAGCTGCCCGATACGGTCGTGTGCCCGAGCGAGCGCAAGGCAAGCAACAACACCCAGCCATGATAAAGGTTGCTTGTGATAACAACGACAATGCCTTCGCTCGGCGGCGGAGATCGCGCAATCTGGCGCCGGACAGCTTCTATGGCCCTAGCAAATTCGCCATAAGTGATTTCCTTGCCGCTGTTGATGACGGCAAGATTGTCAGGACTTTCCCGGGCGTGCTGATATATCTGATTGAGGAACATCGTCATTGCCGCGGCCCAGTATTGAGATCCATCGAGTTTGGATCCTTGTAGCACCGCCGATCGACAATGCCCTCTCCCGACTGGCCGCCTGATTGCCCAAACGAGCCTGATTGCCCTGTCGAAAATGGCGCGCCCGGCAGGACTCGAACCTGCTACCTCAAGATTAGAAGTCTCGCGCTCTATCCAGATGAGCTACGGGCGCGCGCGGTTTCCCAATAGTCCGGCTTGATCGCTTGCGCAAACGTGCAGCACGCAGCGGCGCAAGAAGTCTGCGGAGAAATCGTGATGCGGGCAAATGCAATGCTTTGCCATTTGCATGAAGCAGGTTAGTCAGCCTGCCATGAGCGACGAGCACCTCAAGCATCTCGATGGTAAGGCGGGCGCACGCCGCCACTTCCGCTATTTCGATTTTGTCATGGCAGCTTTCGTTGCGATCCTGCTGCTATCCAACCTGATTGGCGCGGCGAAACTTTCGACCGTCGCCGGATTTACCTTCGGAGCGGGAATTTTGTTCTTCCCGGTCAGCTATGTCATCGGCGATGTGCTGACCGAGGTTTATGGCTATGCCCATGCCCGGCGCTGCATCTGGGCGGGCTTTATCGCCATGGCGTTCATGGCATTCATGAGCTTTGTGGTCGTGGCGATGCCCCCGGCAGAGAGCTGGGACGGCCAGTCCGCCTATGAAAGCGTTTTCGGCCTTGTCCCGCGCATTGTCGCTGCATCGATGCTGGCGTTCTGGGCGGGCGAATTCGTCAATTCCTTCGTGATGGCAAAGATGAAGATCTGGACGCAGGGCAAAGCGCTGTGGAGCCGGACGATCGGATCGACAATATTCGGGCAAGCCGTGGACAGCCTGATCTTCTATCCAGTCGCTTTCCTCGGCATCTGGGAAACGCGCGATGTGATGATCGTGATGGTCACCAACTGGCTGCTGAAAGTGGTATGGGAAGCGATCCTCACGCCGGTCACATATGCCGTCGTCGGCTGGCTCAAGGGGCATGAGGGCGTCGATATTTATGATGACGGCACCGATTTCTCACCCTTTGCCCAGGCCGATTCGGTCTGAACCAGCACTCCGGACCCGATGACGCTTGACCGCATCCTGCTGACCGATTTTCGCAACCATCGCGGCACGCAGCTCGACGGAACAAAGCAATTCAACTTGCTGGTCGGTGAAAATGGCGCGGGCAAGACCAATGTGCTTGAGGCGATTTCCCTTTTCGCTCCGGGGCGCGGATTACGCCGCTCAGCGCTGGCCGAAATGGCTTCGCAAACGGGTGGCGGCAGCTTTGCGATCAGCGCCGAACTATCAACGGCGGGTGAGGAGCCGGTCATGCTCGGCACGGGTATCGACGCGCGCAAGCCGGGCAAGCGCATTGTCCAGATCAATCAGGCCGCCGCACCGGCCAACCGGCTGGCGGAGTGGTTGAGCATTGGCTGGCTGACCCCGGCCATGGACCGGCTATTTGTGGAAGGGGCCAGCGCCCGGCGGCGCTTTCTGGACCGGCTGGTCCTCGCATTTGAACCCGGCCATGCCAGCAACGCCACACGGCTGGAAAACGCGATCCGCGAACGCAATCGCCTGCTGGCCGACCCGGCGCAGCCCGATCCGGGATGGCTCGACGGGATCGAAGCCCAGATCGCGGCAGCGGGAACCGCGGTGGCAGCCGGACGATCACGGATGGTGCAGCGCCTTGACCAAATGCTGCGCTCGCTTCCCGAAGAACCCTTCGCCCGGCCGGAATTGCTCTACCGCCCCGGCGGGCCAATTGGAGAAGAGGCGCTGGCCGCAGCGCTCCGGCAAGCGCGCGCTCAGGACCGGGCGGCACAGCGCACCTTGTCCGGGCCGCACCGCGACGAGTTGCTGGTAACGATG
>JAHRVR010000124.1 GCA_019090585.1 Sphingomonadaceae bacterium | reverse complement strand
TTCTCCCCCGGCAAAGCCAAGCGCGAGAGCGCACAGGAATACGCGCGCTGCCGGCTGCATGACCGGGATGATCAACGTGGCCGCCCATCCCGCGAATGCTGCGGTCGCGGCGGCCAGCAGCGCTGCGATGATCAGCACTGCGGGCCGCCTTCCCTGCTGCTGCGAAAGAGCCACGACTGTCATCTGGTCACGCGAGCCAAGCCCGGAGAACAGAACGGCGAGACAGGTAAGGTAAAAGGCGCTCATACACGCTCGCCTACAGCAGCGAGGTGCCTTCGCGAAGTGCCTCTTCGCTTTTGCAGGCCACTGCGTTAGGTTTGTAGTGCAAAGCCTGAGGGACACGAGCAATGGCAGATGATCCGGAAGAACGGGAATTCACGCTCAGCATAAACGGCGAGGAACAACGCATCCGGGCAACGCCGGATATGCCCCTGCTCTGGGCGCTGCGGCAGGAAGCCGGGCTGAGCGGCGTGAAGTTCGGCTGCGGCGCGGCGCTATGCGGCGCTTGCACAGTGCATCTCGATGGCAACCCGGTGCGCTCCTGCGTCATTCCGGTCGCCGCTGCGGAAAATTCGGACATCACAACGATCGAGGGGCTGCAGGACGATCCGACAGCCAGGAAGCTATTCGACGCATGGCTGGAAACGGATGTCATGCAATGTGGATATTGCCAGGCAGGCCAGATCATGAGCGCCCATGCGCTTTTGCGCCGGACGCCAAAGCCCAGCCCGGACGATATCGATATGGCAATGTCAGGCAATATCTGCCGCTGCGGCACTTACCTGCGTATCCGCGAGGCTATCCGCATCGCTTCCGGGCAGGAGGAGTCGTGACATGAAAGCCACTTCCCCTCTCCAGGCGCTCGACCGGCGGTCTTTCCTCAAAGCGACCGCGCTGGCCGGCGGCGGCATGGCGCTCTCCCTCTCGCTTGGCGGCGGCTCGTCAGCACAAGGCATCGAGGCTGGCGGCACGCTGACGAATTTCGTTACCATTGACAGGTCAGGCAAGGTCACAATCACAGCCAAGAATCCCGAGATCGGGCAAGGCGTGATGACCTCCCTTCCGATGCTGATCGCGGAGGAGCTGGACTGCGACTGGGCCAAAGTCAAAGTCGTACAGGCCGATTACGATGCTGCGCGCTATGAGCGGCAGCGGGCGGGAGGGAGCTTTGCCATCCCCGACGAATATCTGCCCATGCGCCGGGCCGGCGCGGCGGCAAGGGCCATGCTGGTCGAGGCTGCGGCCAATGCATCGGGTATCGCCGCGTCCGAATTGTCAACGAAAGCTGGTTTTGTCCGGCACGGCGCCTCTGGCCGTGAATGGAGCTATGGGGAACTGGCCGATGCAGCGGCGCTGCTTCGCGCCCCGGACCTTCTCAACATACCTTTGAAGGACCCCAAACTCTTCCGCATCATCGGAAAGCCGACAACAGGAGCCGACAGCCACCGCGTGCTGGCAGGAGAAGCACTGTTCGGCATAGACGCGAACATGCCCGGTATGCTCCATGCCGTCGTCGAGACGTCCCCGGCCCATGGCGGCAAACTGAAAAGCGTGGACGATTCAGCCGCCAGGGCCGCGCATGGCGTTGTTGCGGTCATTCGGCTCGATGGCGTGGGCGGGCCGAGCGTCATGCCGGACGGTGTCGCTGTTGTGGCGACAAATCACTGGTATGCCGAACAGGCGCGCAAGCTGCTCAAGCTGGAATGGGACTTGAGCGCTTCAAAGGGGCACAGCCTTGATGCCTATGCGCAAAGAGCCGCTCAATCGCACGATGCGCGAAGCGGACACGATTTGCGCCGCGATGGCGATCCCGCAGCGGCGCTGACCAATTCTGCGAAAGTGGTAAAAGCACGCTATTCCTATCCCTTCATCGCGCACGCCACGCTGGAGCCTCAGAACTGCACCGCTGTCTTCAAGGATGGCCGGCTGGAAATGTGGGCCCCGACCCAAACGCCCGGGCGGGGCGTGAGCCTGATCGCAGAACATCTGGGCATTCCAGCCAGGAACCAGACGCTTCACATCACTCGCATCGGCGGGGGTTTTGGGCGCAGGCTCTTCGCCGACTTCATGGTGCAAGCCGCGGCGATCGCCAAGGCCATGCCGGGAAAGCCCGTGCAGCTGCTTTGGAGCCGGGAGGAGGACATCAAGCGGGACTATTATCGGCCGGGCGGCTGGCATTCCTTTGAAGCAGGCATCGATGACACAGGAAAGCTCACTGCCTTTACCGACCATTTCGTGACATTGGGCGAAGGCGGCAAGGCGCACAGATCAGCCGGGATGCCGCCAACCCATTTCCCGGCCGATCTGGTCCCAGACTTGCAATACCGACACGAAGTGATCGACACAGTCATCCCGATGGGGCCGCTACGCGCACCGAGTTCGAACGCATTGGCATTCGCCTTTCAGGGCTTTCTCGACGAAGTGGCCGAAGCCGGAGGGAAAGACCTGCCCACGCTGATGCTGGAACTATGCGCCGGGGATCAGGTCGTCGGCGAAGACACCAACGCCTGGGGCAGCGGTTTTGCCTTCCGGACGAAACGCGCACGCGGTGTTATCGCGCATGTCATGAAGCAAAGCGGCTGGATCAGCCAACCTCGCGGCGGCGGCAGGGGTTTCGGGTTTGGCTTTTATTTTAGTCACAAGGGCTATTTTGCCGAAGTCGCCGATGTCAGCGTTAGTGGAAGCGAGACGAAAGTGAACCGGATCTGGGTGGCCGCCGATGTCGGCAGCCAGATCGTCAATCCGTTTGGAGCGGAAGCGCAAGTGACGGGCGCAGTCATAGACGGGCTGGGCCAGCTTTTTGGGCAACGTATCAGTTTTCAGGATGGCGCAATCGAGCAGCAGAACTTCGACACTTTCCCTCTCGCGCGAATTGGCGTGACACCGCAGATCGATATCGACTGGGTATTGACGGACAATCCGCCCACGGGTCTGGGGGAACCGGCCTTGCCGCCCGCCATACCGGCCGTCACCAATGCAATCTACGCCGCAACGGGAAAGCGCATCCGCGATCTGCCACTAAACCGAGCCTGAGAATCGCTGCTTGAGTTCAGCCCCCTGGGTCCCGCGAACGGGCAACCTGACCGGACCGCGCGTTCAGGTCATGCCCACTCGGCTGCTGGAAACTCAGCAGGCCAAATTCCGGCAGGATCGCAAGCAAGTGGTCGAATATGTCGGCCTGAATGGCTTCATATTCCGCCCATGCTGGCGTGTCGGTGAAACAGTATATCTCCAGCGGCAAGCCGGTTTCGGTGGGATCACGCTGGCGCACCAGCAGCGTTCCCCTTTCCGAAATACGCGAATGGGCTTTCAGATAGGCCACCACATAAGCACGGAAACTTCCGATATTGGTGGGCCTGCGCTGGTTGACTTCGCTTTCACCTCCCGGCGCGTGTTGGCGGTTCCACTCTTCAAGGTCGCGTTCCTTGTCATCCATATAGGAGCCAAGCAGGGCAAAGCGGCGCAGCCCTTCCCACTGCTCATGCGACAGGAAACCGATCGTCGATTTGTCGATGAAGATAGAGCGTTTGATCCGCCGCCCGCCCCATTGGCTCATGAAGCGCCAGTTCCGATAAGCATCGGTCACCAGCTTGTGGGTCGGGATGCTCGTCACCGTCTTGTCAAAATTCTGGACTTTCACCGTATGCAGGGAAATGTCGATAACATCGCCATCGGCTTCAAGCTGCGGCATCTCGATCCAGTCACCCACCCGCAGCATGTCGTTCGAACGCAGCTGAACAGAGGCCACCAGCGACAGGATCGTATCACGAAAGATCAGCATCAGCACGGCTGCCATCGCACCGAGGCCCGACAGCAGCAGCAGCGGTGACTGGCCGGTAAGCGAGGCGATGATCAGGACAAGCGCAGCGGCATAGATCAGCAGCTTTCCAAGCTGGATATAGCCCTTGATCGGGCGGCTGGCCGCCTCGGGCTCCTCTTCGTAGTTATCATTGAGGAGATCGAGAACATCGCCCAGAACGCGCGCGAGCGTGAAAATGATGAACGCCGCGGTCAGGTGCTGCACCATCGTGATGAACTGGCCATGCATCCCCGGCACCAGGGTTATGCCTTTCTGGATAATCAGCGCAGGCACGACATTGGAAAGGTGCGAGACAAGCTGGCTGATCTCGCTCGCATCATCACGCAAGGGCGAGCGCTCGATCAGCCGCGTCACGATACGAACAACGATCTGCTTGGCAATCCAGTTGGCCAGAATCGCCGTAACGACAAGGACGAGCAGCACAATCAGCGCACCCGACCAGTGATAAATATCAATCCAACGGGCTATCAGGCTTAGCAACATGTCCATGTCGTGTACGCTGGTCCTTCCCCAACTTGTGTCGTCAGGAGAGCTTTGTGGGGGCGAGTCAGGCCGAAAACAACCGTCCCGGGCCAAGTTTCCGCCACTTACCGCGCAATTACGGTTGGCGCTCAGGCCTGGTAAGATGCTTCAGCATCTGCGCTGGTTCGCTGCCCCGGTCATGGAGCGATTGGCGATGAGCCGGCCGACCGTCATTTCCCACCGCACGCTGTGGCCGCTATTCCATTACCGCATCGCCATTGCCCTGAACATGTCGAGGCCCTGAACATGTCGAGAGACGAGTGTGCCCGGACCTTATCGAAAAGCGTGCACGGCACCGGCCCTTTTCCACAAAACCGGCATTTAGCAGTGCCATTGAAGGAATTGCCTGACTTTACTCCTTGGATTCAGTGCGACTATGGAGTGACCCTGAGAAAGATAGCTAACGGCTCATCATTGTCAGTTTGTAGGGATTTGGTATCCTTGCTCTGTTACAACGAGAAAAATGCCATCTGGACATCGCGTTAGGTGTTGAAACCAAAGCAAATCTTTTCGGCTGAAGCACAGCCAACTGGAATTTATGATCGTGGACCAAAAATATGCTGATTGAACTTCTCGAGCTTGGCCCCGATCCCACGCCAGAAACGCCGGGTAATGCTCCGGACCGTTTCCAGCTCATCGTAACTTACGATCCCGGCGTGGCTTTGCAGTCAGCAAACGGATTGCTGAATTCCAATAGCGGTCGGTTCGAGAAAGAAATCCTGTCGAGCGACTCGATCCTGAACCCATCGGGGGGCGTAGTCAGGGTCCTCTCCTTCCCGGAAACAGCGCCCAAGGACGTGCTGATCGAAGCACTGAGCAACCGGCCCGGTGTGCAGGCCGTCGAGCTTGACAGCGTTGTCCACATCGCGCTGGCCAGTTCCGACCCGATTTACACGCAAGGGGATCTTTGGGGCACTTATGGCCCTGCGGGCGACGGGATTGGAGCGTTCAGCAATCAGTTCGGATCGAGCGCCGATGTCGCCTGGGCCAATGCAAATGTCTCGGCAGATGGGCATGTCGGCTCGATGACGACTGTCATCGGAGTGATCGATACCGGTGTCGATCCGGTCCATCCCGATCTTTACCTGAACATTTGGATCAACCAGAACGAAATTCCGTTCGGCCTTGCCGCGGACCAGGATGGCGACGGCATCATCACCTTTCGCGACCTCAACGTTCAAGACGGTGGAAACTGGGTCAACGCAGTCAGCGACATCAATGGCAATGGCTATATCGATGCCGATGACATCCTGCGCGATAGCAATTGGGCCAACGGATTCGATGACGACAGTAACGGCTTTACCGACGATCTGTTCGGCTGGGATTTCTTTAGCAACGATAACCGCCCCTTCGAATCCTATGAGCGCGGTGGGCCCGGTGCTTTCGAGAAGGAGCCATCGGTCAGCTATCACGGCACCCATGTCGCTGGAACGATCGGTGCGCTTGCAAACGATATTGGAACAGCGGGCATCATCTGGGAAGTCCAGATCATGCCCTTGCGTTTCATTGGTCAGAGCGGCAACGGCTTTACATCGGACGCTGTCGCTGCACTGAATTACTATTCCGCTCTTGGTCAGGTAAACCCCGGGCTGGATTTCATTGGAACGAACAACAGCTGGGGCGGCGGCACTCTTTCAGCCTCCCTTGCGGACGCCATCACCGCAGCTGGAAATCTTGGGCAGCTCTTTATCGCCGCTGCAGGAAATGACGCCAACGATACCGATTCTACGGGTCATTATCCCAGTGCCCTATCACTTACATCGACTTATCTCGGACGGACATTCGATCCGGTGATTTCTGTTGCGGCGATCGACGATGACGGAAGCTTATCGTCCTTTTCCAATTTCGGCGCCATCTCTGTGGATCTCGGCGCTCCAGGGCGAGGTATTGCGTCGCTCCTCTCGGGCAATGAGTATACGGCAGACGGATCCTACGCTTATTTCAACCTCAACGGCACTTCGATGGCAGCGCCTCACGTCGCCGGCGCAGTCGCTTTGGCCTTCGCTGAAAACCCCGGCATCCACCCAGCGGACGTGCGCAGCGCCGTGCTTGGCAGCGCGACCCCAACGGCGTCCCTTTCAGGCATAACGGTGACCGGTGGCCGGCTGAATATCGCCGGCTTGGCGGACCTGACGGGCCCGTCCGTCGCCATCACGATCGACGACACGGAATTGTCACTGGCAGACAGCTCGGCAACGGTCACTTTCACTTTCTCCGAGCCAGTGCAGGATTTCACTCTCACTGATATCAACGTCACCTCAACCCATGGCAGCGTTGCCGGTCTTTCAAGCGCAGACAACACGATCTTCACGGCTGTGTTCACACCGGCCAATGTCGAAACAGAAGCTGCACAGATCAGCATCGGCACGGATTACTCAGACAGTTTGGGCAATGCGGGCCAGGCAGGAGCGTCCGATGCCTTTACTATTGACCGGATTGCGCCAACCGCAGTTGTTTCAGGGGTTGTCGCAGACGAAGGTGAAACAGGTGTCGATGTTGAAGGAGGGCTGAGCGAAGCCCTTGGCACGGACGAAATTGTCGCGGTCTATCGTGACGGCGGTTATATCGGCGATGCCGACGTATCGGGCACGGTCTGGAACCTGATCGATAGCGAAGCGCTGATCGACGGAACGTATTCCTACACCGCTCGGGCAATCGACGGTATCGGCAACGAGGGCGCAGCGTCCATCGAAGGACTGCTCATCATCGACTCAACCGCGCCCAATCCTCATCACGATTTCGATGGCGACGGCGGGGATGACTTGCTGTTCCAGACTGCCAGCAACGGCTATCTGTTCATCACCGATGGCGATGGCGGACTTCAGGCCGAGCTGGGGCTGCGGCCCATCGGCGGTGTCGAGGCAATCGGCGATTTTGATGGCGACGGCGCGCAGGATATCGCCTTTCGCTACCCCGACGGAAGTTTCTACAGCGTCAAAGGCACCGGCGCGGCCACACATCTTGGCAATATGACGGGGCAGACCTTGCTCGATGTCGCTGACTTCGATGGTGACGGCGGGGATGACTTTCTGTTCCAGACTGCCAGCAACGGCTATCTGTTCATCACCGATGGCGATGGCGGGCTTCAGGCCGAGCTGGGACTACGGCCCATCGGCGGCATCGAGGCGACCGGCGATGTCAATGGTGACGGCGCGCAGGATATCATCATTCGCTACCCCGATGGAAATGTCTATGGCGTCCATGGGGACGATCCCTCCCAGTTTGTCAGCTTCGGAAATATGACCGGGCAGACCTTGCTGCTGGACAGTTTGCTGATCGCCTGAATGGTGCCAGGCCCCGGCCGATCTGCATCGGAGCCGATTGGCCCTTGCATCCAGTCAGTCAGCCTTGGACTTCAGCCAGCCCATAACCCGCTTGACCTCGGATATGTCCGAACGGTGGTGCCGGTTACCAAGGTTGCCAAGGAAGCGCACAATCCGCGAAAGCAGCCAGACCGGATAAAGCAGCCAGACCAGAGGACTGTCGGAGGTTATCCTTCCAAAGTCTTTCAGCTGATGTTTGGCCGGAAACAGCAGCTGTCCAAAGTATCTGACACGGGCGGACGCCCCCCGTTTGCGCCCATCATTTGTTTGAATGAACATATCGCGCTTCGCAGACAGATCAGACATCAAGGCGAAAGCGAAACTCTCGAGCACTTCATCGCTAGGCGCAGTTCCGCCACTGCCCGTCCATTGGATCGCTTGAGGCCCGTGAATCTCCTCGGCCAGCCGCAAAGCGAGGATAGAACCGGGAACCCAGCCACCTTCCTCGGCCAGAGCCCAGAACCTGCGCCAGTCGATCGCATCGCTGCAAAGCAGATATTTCACATCGCTCAACAGGATAGGGCCACTGGTGAAACGGCTGTCATAAATGGCGTGAACGATGCAATGGAGCAGCGCTTCTTCGGCGGGTAAGACCGAGACCGCCATATTGGAGAATTCCTGGACGATGCGCCTATCGAGCAGATCATCTGCCTGCATCAATGTGGCATCGGAATTCTGCGACAGTCCAACTTCGAACAGGCGCAAGTGCACCTCAATTCGAATACCGCTTTGTTCATCCTCGATCGGTGAAAGGTGTTTCCCGGCCGTCATCGTCAGGCTGTCGGGGCGATTCTGGTCGGCATAGCGCCTGCAGCCATTCTCCAGCAGCAGGCGATGAGCACGCACCGCCTCATCAGGCCGCACCAATATATCGATGTCGCGCATCGGGCGCAGTGCGGGGTGCGGATAAGCGTGCCAGGCCAGCCGCGCGCCCTTGAGCGCGGCATAGGCAATGCCGTGCTGACGCAGCAAACTGTCTACGCGATGTAGCGTTCCTTGCAGAACAAGCGCCCGCATCGCCGATGCGCGATATTCAAAGGAAAATTTCTGCATGACATGAGCAGGGATTTCCTGTGCGCGGTCACGTTCGGTAATTCGATGATGCAGCAAAGGTTCCAAAAGATGCTGCTGCGCGATCTCGACCAGCCCTGCCCATCCGGCGTCGTCAAGTACGATCGGTGCAGGCGAATTCGCAGACAACAGATTCAGGAGCGCGCGCTTGACGCCTGCACGATCCCGCTCCGCAGTCATCAGCTTCTCACTCCGCGTCCGGCGCCCATAATTGAATGACCATAGCACTGCACGGTAATCGCTCCAATCCAGTGCGAACGGTCTCGTCCCCCGGCTTCGCCCAGCGGCCTATGCTCCGGTCTTGTCGGAAATGTAGGACCCCAATTCACTGCGAAACCGATCTGAAGAGAAGGACTCAGCATTTTTCCGGCAGTCCGCTGGTGCAAAGACGCCCTCTTTCGCCACAAATTCATCGAGAGCCGCTAGAAGGCTGTCGAGCCTCTGTTCCTTAAACCAGATACCGGTTGGCATATCTTCACCCAGCGGCCGCACGGTCTCGGCAGTTCCCCCGGCGCCAAGCGCGATGACCGGAGTGCCGCAGGCCTGCGCTTCGACAGGCGCAATACCAAAATCCTCCAGCGCAGCGAAGACAAAGGCCCGCGCGCCCTGCATCTGCTTTATCAAACCCTCAAATGGCAGATGACCCAGAATTTCAACGTTGGAGCCTGCCGCGGCCTTGACCGCGCCCATTTCCGGGCCATCACCAACCACGCGCAGCTTCAGGTCCGGGCGCTGCGAAAATGCTTCGACGACCATCCTTGCCCGCTTGTACGGAACCAGACGGGACGCGAACAGGAAGTAATCCTCTCGCGGAGCATCGGACAATGCAAAGCGCTCAACATCCACAGGCGGATATATGACCTCCGCTTCGCGCCGGTAAATCTTCCAGATGCGCCGCTTGATGAAATGAGAATTGGCGATGAAGTGATCCACAAGGTTGGGCGTTCGGCTATCCCACTTGCGAAACCGGTGCATCATCTCATGCGCAATCAGCCGTTTGACAGGTCCAAGCACTCCGCCAATTCCGCCAATATACTCATGGGTCAGATCCCAGGCATAGCGGGCTGGGCTGTGAACATAGGCGAAATGCAACTGGTCTGGCGAGGTGATCACGCCTTTCGCCAATGCGGCCGATGATGACAGCACAATCTCGTGATCGCTCAGATCGAACACCTCGATCTCACGCGTGCAGGCAAGCAGCAGGGCGCGGTAATAACGGCGTATCCCAGGCAGCCGGTTCAGGCGGCTTACCTTGAGCGGCCGCTCTGACAGCACTTCCTTGCGCTCTTCATCGGAAAGGAAGTCAAACAGCGTGTAGATCGTGGAGCCGGGAAAGACCTCGACCATCTGCTGAACGACACGCTCGCCGCCCGACACAACGGGAAACCAGTCATGGACAATGGCGCAATCAAGTTGGGAAAGTTGAGACATTGCACCGGGCACCCAAAAAATCCATCTGCACTACTCCCGGATGCCCGAGCTCACTTGATACAAGATAGGCAGCTCGGGCCTGATCGTCCAGCACACCGGCACCGCGCGCGTGGATAGAATGTGGTGCGGCACAGCGCAATCGGGTATGGCGCAGCTCACACGAAAGCTGCATAGTTAACGCCATGACCGTCTACCCGATCGCGCTTGCTCTTCTTGTCTTTGCTGCCCTGCTTTCCCTTCGCACCGGACCGATTGCAGCGGGCGGTCTCTTGCTGCCTTTCGGCGCAACCGCTGCAATGACAGTCGGCTCCGCCAGTTTGCTGGTCGCGGACATCTATTTCATCGCGGTCGGGGCCTTGATGCTGATATTCGGCGTCATCCTGAAGGGCCGGGCCGTTGTGCCGAAAACCTTTATTCTTCCGCTGGTTATTGCGGGTTTCGCGATTCTAAGCGCTCTGACCCTCCCTTTTATTTTCGAGGGCACGCCGATTTACCCCACCTCGTTCTTGAGTGGGCGAGTCACACGGCACTACTATCTGGTGCCGCTCAAGTTCTCGAGCGGCAACATTTCGCAAACCATCT
>JAHRVR010000123.1 GCA_019090585.1 Sphingomonadaceae bacterium | reverse complement strand
TGCGCGCTCGATCCACTTCATTGTCGCCTTTGCGCTGGTGGCCTTTTTCCTGATCCATATCGCGATGGTGCTGCTGGCTGGGCCGTTCAATAAAGTGCGATCCATGATAACTGGCATGTACCGGCTGCCGAAGGAGACGGGCCCAGAAGAGACAGGTGATGAGGGAACAGGTGATGAGGAGACGGATGATGAGTGATGGCAAGCGCCTTGTCAGCCGGCCCATGTCCCGGAGGGGCCTGATCCGGGCCGGTGCGTTGGGCGCGAGCGGCTTGATCCTGTCCGGCTGTGATCGGCTGAACAAGAATGCCGGATTCCGGGACCTGCTGCAAAGTGCCGAAGGGCTGCACATGCGCTCGCAGCGCCTGCCTGGCGGCGATGCGCTGGCGCGGGAATTCCTGGAAAGCGATATGTCGCCAACCTTCCGGGCGAACGGTAATCGCGAAGTCGCGGACAGTGCCTATCGCCGCCACTTGGAAAGCGGATTCAGCCACTGGGCTCTGAAGGTAGACGGACTGGTCGAACGCCCCTTGTCATTGCCGCTTGGCGCCTTGCAGGCGCTGCCGCAGCGCGAGCAGATTACACGCCATGACTGTGTCGAAGGCTGGAGCGCCATTGGCAAATGGCAAGGGCCGCAGCTTTCGCGCATTCTTGACATGGCGGGGTTGAGTGCGCGCGCGCGGTTCATCGTCTTTCACTGCGCCGACCGGTTTGGGACCACGCCTTATTACGAGTCGATCGATCTGGTGGACGCCTTCCACCCACAGACGATCCTGGCCTGGCGGATGAACGGTCAGACGCTGCCCGAAGCCTTTGGCGCGCCGCTACGCCTGCGGGTCGAACGGCAGTTGGGCTACAAACATGCCAAATATGTCATGCGTATCGAAGCGCGGGAGACTCTGGACGGGCTATATGGCGGCAAAGGCGGCTATTGGGAGGACCGAAGCGATTACGCCTGGTACGCCGGAATCTAGCCGGCGAGGCGCACGTCCGGCTCGGCCAGTTCTGTCGTCTTCGGCTGATCGGGCCAGATGCCGCGGGTGTCATAGACCAGCTTGTTCGCGCGTTCCGCCAGCGGGATGACGCGAAACACGTCATGGTCGACCAGCACGATCAGGATGTCGCAGTTCTCCAGAGCCTCGTCGATATCGATCTGGACCGCGCCGGTATCGGTAAATTCGATCGGCAGCTCGGCCGCGTAAGGCTCGACGATATGGATTTGTTCACCGAACTTGCGGGCAAGGCGGCTGGCGACGAACCGAGCCGGGCTTTCCCGGAAATCGTCAATATTGGCTTTGAAGGCGAGGCCAAGGCAGGCAACTTTCGCATCAGGATGCGCTGCCACCAGTTCATCGGCGCTGGCGACAACGTGGTGCATTTTGCCATCGTTAACGCCGCGCGCGGTGCGGATCAGCGGAGTTTCTTCTGGCGCACTGTGAACGATGAACCAGGGGTCAACCGCGATGCAATGGCCGCCAACCCCGGGGCCGGGCGACAGGATGTTGACGCGCGGGTGTCGATTGGCGAGCCGAATGACTTCCCAGACATCAAGGTCCATGCGGTCCGAGATGATCGACAGCTCATTGGCGAAAGCGATATTGACGTCGCGATAGGCGTTCTCGACCAGCTTGGTCATTTCCGCCGCGCGGGAATCGGTGGTCACGCATTCACCGCGCACAAAGCGCTTGTAGAAGGCGAGCGCCTTGCGGGCGCAGCGCGGTGTAATCCCGCCGATAGAGCGATCGTTGTTGGTCAGTTCTTCCAGTATCTTTCCAGGCAGGACCCGCTCGGGGCAATAGGCAATCGACAAGTCCGGGGTCTGGCTGGTGCGGCCAGGGCATTTCAGATCCGGGCGCGCTTTGGCGATCATGTCGCGCAGCTGCTCGGTCGTGCCGACCGGAGAGGTCGATTCCAGAATGACGATATCGCCTTGCTTCAGAACCGGCGCGATAGCCTCGCCTGCGGCAAGAACATAGGAAATGTCAGGCTCGTGATTTTCGCCGAACGGCGTGGGTACGGCGATGACGAAGACATCCGCTGGCGCGACCGATGTGGAGGCACTTAGCAACCCGCGAGAGACAACCCCGTGGACAAGCCCGTCAAGGTCCACTTCCTCGATATGAATCTCACCGCGATTGATCGTGTCGACGACCTTTTGCGAGACGTCCATGCCCACGACCTTGCAGCCTGCCCGCGCAATGATCGCCGCAGTGGGAAGGCCTATATATCCCAGACCGATGACGCAAACGTCAGGCTTGGTGTCCAGTTTCATTCGCAAGCAGCTCCACGATTTGGCGCGCCGCGGTGCCATCCCCAAAGGGATTGTGCGCACGCGCCATCTTTTCGTAAGCAGCCTTATCGTCCAACAGGGTTGATATTTCGGTAACGATAACTTCGGCGTCGGTTCCCACGAGTTTTGCGGTTCCCGCAGCAATGCCTTCGGGCCGCTCGGTCGTTTCGCGCATGACCAGTACCGGCTTGCCAAGCGCGGGGGCTTCCTCCTGCACACCGCCACTATCGGTCAGCATGATCTCTGCAAGGCCGATCAGCCGTGCGAAATGCGGATAATCGAGCGGCTCAATCAGCGCGACGTTGTCCAGGCCCTCAAGCGCTGCGTTCATCACCTTGCGCACATTGGGATTGAGGTGAACCGGGAAAATCACCGCTACATCGTCCCGCGCGGCGATCCGGCGAATGGCAGCGGCGATATTGTCCATCCCATCGCCAAAATTCTCGCGTCGGTGGCTGGTAACGCCAATTACGCGCTTGCCTGCGAAACGCTTTTCAAGGTCGGACAGACCCGCCGCGAGCGAGCCATCCTGAGCGATCCGGCCTGCCACCCATTGCAGCGCATCGATCACCGTATTGCCAGTGATGTGAATGCGCGAGGGATCGATATTCTCGGCCTTCAGCGCGCCAGCAGAGGTCTCGGTTGGCGCGAAATGCAGGCTGGCCATCGAGCCAATGATCTTGCGGTTAATCTCTTCGGGCCACGGGTGGTAGATATTGCCTGAGCGCAGCCCCGCCTCGACATGATCGACCGGCACTTTGCGGTAATAAGCGGCAAGCGCACCGCACATGGCGGTTGCGGTATCGCCCTGCACGATCACGCGCGCGGGCTGCACTTCATCCATGACTTTGCCCAGGCCGACAAGCAGCCGCGCTGTCAGCTCATCAAGCGACTGGTCAGGCTTCATTACGTCAAGGTCATGGTCCGGCTCGATCCCGGCGATGTCCAGCACCTGATCCAGCATCTCGCGGTGCTGTGCAGATACGCAAACGGTGCAAGCAAAACGCGGGTCTGACTTCAGCGCGTTAACCACCGGAAAAAGCTTGATAGCCTCCGGACGGGTGCCGAAAATAACGAGGATCGGGACAGTTGCGGTCATACCTTAGCCCCTAGCACGGCGGAGTTAACCATGTCGTAATCCGTTGCCGGCGGCGAACGCGACAGAAGCGCCCCAGCCGATCTCCCGGCTGGCATCTGTGGCTGTCGCTACTTTTCCATTCGGATTTGCCATGCCATTATTAATCTTGAGGCGATAATGGTTGGTCTATGACCTCTCGCCAGATTCGCACAGGATGCGCAACTTGAAGATACTCATTACCGGAGCTGCCGGTTTTATCGGCCATGCGCTGTCCCGCTGCCTGCTGGCGCGCGGAGACATTGTTATCGGCATCGATAACCTGAACGATTATTATCAGGTGTCTCTAAAACATGCGCGCATCGCTGACTTGCGCAAGGCCGGAGGTAACCGCTTCACTTTTAACGCGCTCGATTTCTCAGACATGACGGCGCTGGAGCGGGAACTGGACGCAGCGCAGTTCGACAGGATCGTGCATCTCGGCGCACAAGCTGGTGTGCGTTATTCGATCGAGAATCCCCACGCCTATGTTCAGGCGAACCTTGCCGGGCATCTCAACATGCTGGAACTGGCGCGCCATCGCGAGATAGACCACATGGTCTATGCCAGCTCGTCCTCGGTCTATGGCGGCAATGCCAAGCTGCCTTTCGCGGTGGAGGATCGGGCCGACCACCCCGTCTCGCTCTATGCCGCCACCAAGAAAGCCGATGAGCTGATGAGCGAGACTTACGCCCATCTCTATCGCCTGGCGCTGACGGGGCTGCGCTTCTTCACGGTCTACGGCCCATGGGGGCGGCCCGATATGATGATGTGGAAGTTCACCGACTCCATCCTGAAAGGGCGGCCAATCCCGGTGTTCAACCACGGCGATATGTACCGCGACTTTACATATATTGACGACATTATTGCTGGTGTTGTTGCCTGCCTTGATAGTCCGCCTGCCGATGACGGGCAGGAAAAACCGGGCGGGAGCGTCAAACCCCACGCCCTCTACAACATCGGCAACCACCGCTCAGAACATCTGATGAAAGTCATCGGGTTGCTGGAAGAGGCATGTGGGAAGAAAGCCGAGCTGGAAATGTTGCCGATGCAGCCCGGCGATGTGCACAAGACTTTTGCCGACATTGAGGCGATCAGCCGCGATCTCGGCTATCGTCCGACGACATCAATCGAAGACGGCGTGCCGAAGTTTGTTGAGTGGTTCCGCACCTTCAACGGGATGTGAGGCATCGCCTTCCTTGGTATGTTCGTTACCGCCAGATACTGGCTCAAATTTGTCCACGCAGCCCCGGTTCTGTTGACAACAGGGATCCCCAAACGGGTTGATCTCTAATTCAAAGCTGCAGTTTTCGGTGCGCGCAATGTGCCTGTGTCATTCAGACCTATGACACAGGCTATTGGTCGGCTGATTGGCCTGTGGCTACACCGTGCGTGCGATGAATTTGGCGATGGCCTCAAAACTCTCTGCCGCGCCTGGCAGGTTGGGATCGCGCACGACGGCAACATGTTCCATATCCGGCACCAGGCTCAGCTCAGAGGGCACACCGGCCTTTTCAAGCTTGTCATGGAACGCGACAGAATCGTCGCGCAGGCCCTCACCTGTTCCGCAATTGATGAACGTCGGCGGAAACGAAGAGAGCTCCGCGAAGAGCGGCGAGGCGATCGGATGGCGCAGATCAGAACCCTGCATGTAGGTTTCCGAAGCAACCCGAGCGGATGCTTCCGGGAAGAGCTCCTCGGTTTCCGCATTATCCTTAAAGGACGCCGCAGTTATCGTCATATCAAGCCACGGCGACAAGAGAATGGTGCCGTCGATCCTGGGCCCGCCCTGCGCTTGGGCATAAGTGGCCAGAGCCGCGGCCATCCCGCCGCCAGCGGAATCTCCGCCGACCAGCAGCGGCGCATCCCCTATTCTTTCGCGCATTGCCAACAGCACAGCCCAGGCATCGTTGAAGCCAGCCGGAAATGGGTTTTCCGGGGCCAGCCGATATGCGGGCAGGACCGATTCGATGTTGCAGCGATCGGCCAGACGTTCGGCAAAGCCTGCGTTGAATTCCGGCATTCCGATGCGATAGCCACCGCCATGCACCATCAGTAAATGCGCCTTGGGCCTGCCGCTTTCGGGCGAGATACGAAGCGTGCGCACACCTGAGACTTGTTCCTCTGCGGTGGGCCTTTTCGTCACCCCGGTAAGTCCGGCGCTGAGCGCGCCAGCCATTTGTGCGCGGCGTTCGACCTGATCAGCGTCGGCTGGTTTGCCTTCACGTTCGGGGGGTATTGAAATCATCTGGGTCATATGCCTTCTTTCGGTCTGGAACTGGCGCTGGAACTGGCGTTTGCCTTCAAACTGGCGGATCGGTTGGTAGTGCCGAGCGCATCAGCAGACGCCTGATGGTGGCAGATCATCATGCTCTCTCCCCTGGTATGCAGGATCGACTTGCGGCCTCTGCACGGTGCCCACAGATCAGTTCGGCGGGTCAATTCCCATACATAGATATTTGATTTCCATGTAATCATCGAGTCCGTATTTTGAGCCTTCTCGGCCAAGGCCCGATTGCTTGATGCCGCCGAAGGGCGCGACTTCGGTTGAAATCAGTCCGGTATTGATCCCCACCATCCCTGCCTCGATCGCTTCGCCTACACGCCAGATTCGCGAGATGTCGCGCGCGTAGAAATAGCTGGCAAGGCCAAATTCGGTGTCATTGGCCATGCGCAATGCTTGTTCTTCGGTGGTGAAGCGAATTACACCCGCCAGCGGCCCGAAGGTTTCCTCCTTGGCCAACGCCATGCCCGGTTTTACGCCGGCCACAACCGTTGGCTGGAAATAGCTACCGCCACGTTCACCGCGCGCGCCGCCTGCAAGCAATTGAGCCCCACCGTCCAGCGCGTCTTTGAGGTGCTCCTCGACCTTTTCGATTGCTTTTTCGTCGATCAGGGGACCGATCTCGGTTCCATCATCCATGCCATAGCCAAGGGTAAGCTGCCTTACCCGTTCGGCCAGCTTGGCGGTAAATTCCTCATAGACGCCATCCTGAACATAAAAGCGATTGGTGCACACGCAGGTCTGCCCGCCATTGCGAAATTTGGAGATCATGGCCCCTTCGATTGCGGCATCGACATCTGCGTCGTCAAACACCAGAAAGGGTGCGTTGCCGCCCAGCTCCATCGAGCACTTCTTGATTGTCTCGGCCGAACCACGCAGCAGTTCGCGCCCGATCTCGGTCGAGCCTGTGAAAGTGATCTTGCGCACCGCCGGATTGCGCGTGAGCTCTCCCGCTATTGCAGCGGCGCTCCCGGTTACGACATTGACCACGCCGGGTGGGATACCTGCCATCTCGCAAAGTCGCGCAATGGCCAGCGCCGAAAAAGGCGTGGCCGATGCAGGCTTGATAACAAGAGTGCAGCCCGCTGCGAGGGCCGGGCCGAGCTTGCGAGTGATCATGGCATTGGGAAAGTTCCAGGGGGTGATCGCACCGACCACGCCGACAGGCTGCTTTATAACAACGATGCGCCGATCACTCTGGTTGGCGGGGATGACATCGCCGTAAGCGCGTTTTGCCTCTTCGGCGAACCACTCGATGAAGCTGGCACCGTAGGCAATCTCTCCCCTAGCTTCTGCAAAGGGCTTGCCCTGTTCGCGCGACAGCAATTCGCCCAGTTCGTCCTGGTGTTCCATCATCAACTCAAACAGCTTGCGCAGTAGCCCGGAGCGTTCGCCTGCCGTCAGCGCACGCCAGCCAGGAAGGGCCTTTTCGGCTGCCTCGATCGCACGCCGTGTTTCATCTGAACCCATTTTCGGGACAGTGCCCAGCTTTTCTCCGGATCCGGGATCGGTAACCGCAATCGCTGCGCCGCCATCTGCATCGCACCACCTGCCACCGATGTAACATTGCGTTCTGAGGAATTCGGTATAACTCAAGGCTCGGCTCCAATCAGTTTGACGAAGTTACGTCCGTCCGATATTCCGCACCCTGCGAATAATAATTCTCTATTTCGAATAGAAATGGGAGCGGTCTCTGGAGTACTCTGGCTATATAAATGGTGCCTTCGTCAAGGGCCAAGGTGCAAGTTTCGACGTTGAAAACCCTTCGGACGAATCAATTGTCGATTCTGTAAACAGCGTATCGCTTGAACAGGCAGGAAATGCCGTGGGGGCCGCACGCAGCGCATTCGACGGTGGGACGTGGAGCGGTCTTTCAATGAAGAAGCGCGGTGCAGCGATGGCGCGCTTTGGCGAGGCTCTGCGCTCACGCGAATCGCGTCTGCGCGAGCTTGCCGTTGCCGAAGCCGGCTGCCCGATCTCTTCTCCTGTCCAGATGGCCCAGGTCGATGCACCGCTGCGAATGACCGATGAAATCATCGACATGTTCCTCAAACTGCCGGAAATCGAGGACAATCCGCTGCCGCTCCATGAGCGCGTGACGCCCTACTTTGTCGTTCAAAGCATCAAACGCTGGTCCCCGGTCGGCGTTGTCTCGGCCATCTCGGCGTACAATGTACCGCTTTATACCGCGTTCTGGAAAGTCGTTCCGGCGCTGATGGCGGGCAATTCAGTGATCCTGCGGCCCAATCCGCTGACACCGATTTCCTCCATGATTTTTGCCGAAGCGGCAGAAGAAGCAGGCCTGCCACCCGGCGTATTCAACCTTATCATCGAGCAGGGCGTTGAAGGCGCGCAGCACATTTCCACCGATCCCGCGGTGGACCTGGTCAGCTTTACCGGTTCGTGTGCAGTCGGCGTCAAAGTCGCCCAGCAGGCCGCGCCGACGCTGAAGCGCCTGGTTCTTGAACTTGGCGGCAAATCGGCACAGATCGTGCTCCCGGACAAGGTAGATGCCGCGCCATTCCTGGGCGCGATGGTCTGCGGATCACATGCGGGACAGGGCTGCGTGCTCGGCACCCGCGTTTTCGTACCAGAAGAAAGCAAAGCCGAAGTGCTCGATAAAATGGGCGAGATGGTGTCCGCGCTCAAGATTGGCCGCGCAGATGATCCCCAAACACAGCTTGGCCCCGTGATCAGCGCATCCCAGCGCGCGCGCTGCGAACATTTCACCAAGGCCGCCGTCGATGCTGGTGGCCGTGTGGCCGCGGGAGGAAAGCGTCCCGCCAGCATGGACAAGGGCTATTTCTACGAGGCGACGATCCTGGACCTGCCGGATAACAAGAATCCAGCCGCGCAAGAGGAAATCTTCGGACCCGTGGTCGGCGTGATCGGATATCGCGATCTCGATCACGCGGTGGAGATGGCAAACGATTCAGACTTTGGCCTGTCCGGCCACGTTCATGGCGCCGACAAGGTAAAGGCTCTGGACGTTGCGCTGCGGATTCGCAGCGGCGCCGTGAACGTCAATGCCGGCATGGCATCAAGCTATGCATCTGGCGGTGGCATCAAGATGAGCGGACTTGGCCGCGAACGTGGTATCGAAGGCCTGCGCGAATTCCAGATCGAAACGACCCTTAATATTGGCGGGTAACCGCCAGCAAAGGGCCGCAACGGAGAGATGAGCATGGCTACGAAAATTGCCGCAGATCTGGAAGAAGCACTGTTCTCGGACGATCCGGAATACAACGCCATGTTCGACGTCAAGAAACAGAGCATCAACGCGGGCACCGATGAGAGCAAGGACTACACCAATGATCTCAACGCCGTCCGGGAAAAGGGCGGTGTGCAGAAAGGCTCGATGCGCTCGCACCTTGGCCTTGAAGGCAACACGTTCGAGAATATGGGTTCGGACCAGTTCTTCACGTTCTATTCCTATCGGGCAAACGAGACCGGTTGGCGCGAGAACACGCTGTTCTCATCCGAAGGTTACAACCGGATGTCGACTTTCAAAATCATCGGCCCGACGATCCTGTCGATGGTGGGCAAGCAGCACAAGCGCCTGCGCGCCACAGCACAGCCACTGTTCAAGCGCCCGCGTGTGCTCGGCTGGTGGAACGCAAGGTTCATCCAGGACACAGCCGATGCGCTGCTTAACCGGATCGCTGGAGCGGGGAATGACCGGGTGGACCTGAACGCCGACTTGTGCGCACCAATGCCGATGGCCGTCATATCGCGCGCAATCGGTCTGGAAGGCGCGAATGTGATCGAATTTCGTTTCCACCTGCATCGCAGCACGTTTGGATCACCAGACACCCCGATCGAAGACAGGCTCAAGTCTTTTGAATATGTCGACCGGGTGCTGGATGAAATGGTCGAGAAGAACCTCAAGGAACCCGGTGACAATGTCATTTCCAGCCTGATGGAAAATGATCTGACCGAAGAAGACGGCTCGACACGCAAGCTGACCAAGGAAGAACTCTATGGTTTCTGCAAGCTGGTGATCTTCGCCGGCGGCGGCACCACCTGGCGCCAGCTTGGCATCACGATCTATGCGCTTCTTTCCAACTACCACTTCTGGGAAGCGTGCCGTGACGATCGCACGCTGATCGAGCAGGCGGTGGACGAAAGCCTGCGTTGGGGCGCGACCGATCCGGTTTTCCCGCGCCTGTGCGTCGAGGATACCGAAGTCGAAGGCGTGTTCATTCCCGCCAACTCTCAGGTCCAGCTTTGCCTCGGCACAGCCAACCATGACCCCGAACTATTCGAAAATCCGACCGCCTATGACATTTTCCGCAAGAAGGAACATCACATGGGCTTCGGCTTCGGGCCGCACCGTTGCCTGGGCATGGATGTCGCCAAGCAGGAGATGGTGCTGGCGATCAACGGACTGATGGATCGGTTCCCAAACTTGCGCCTCGATCCCGGCGAGCGCGCGCCCATCCTGGGCGGGCTGGAGCACCGCGGCATGACGGCGCTTCCGGTGACGCTGCAGTAACGCCGGCGGCCTGCCTGCTGGGATCAGAATTGGAGCCCCCCGGTCGGTAGGCGAGTTAAAAGCGTTAATGATGCGCCCCGGTTTGATCACCGGGATGCATCGCGTCTGCGGCGCTGTACCAGTTCGCTGGCTGACTGATTTGCAAGCAGGCAGGCAACTGCCACAGACATTTGAAACCACGAACGTAGCCCGGAGAAGAAATTTCAGATTATGACATCCGCTACAGACATTCAGGCCCCGCGATCGACCGCCAATCCCGCGCCTGCCCGACAGGCCAATTCGGTTCGCAGGACTACAAGCATAGATGTTTCCTGGCCTGACGGCACCGACAAGCCCAGACTGTTCATCGGCCGTGCGCGCGACTTGAAGACTCCGGCAACAGGCGGTCTCGGGGAAGTGCTCGGTCAGGCAGAAATACACGCGCGGCTGAACGGTGAGAAGAAGATCCTTTCGATTTCGGCCGATCCTGCTCCGGCGAATCTGGATGCATTGGTGGGACAGCGCGCAGGCGGCCACCTTCGCATGTTCCTCAAGGAAAGCATGCCGGATCTGCTGGAAAAGGCAGCGCCGCTTTACCTGATACTTGATGACTTGTCCGGCACTGCGCTCGTATCCAACATCTCCTGGTCGATGTGGGAACGCAGTTGGCGCGAGGAGCGCCGCGCGGCTATGTCTGATGAGGGATACGAAGACATGATGGCGGGCCGGGCTAATGTTTGCTGGGGCCTCAAAGAGGGCAACAGCGGGCTGAAACACAGGCGTGATGACGATGCGGTTTCCCATGCCGATGCGGGCGAACTGCGCAATCCCGAAGATCCCAAGGGATGGCACGAGTTCCCCGAGAGTGACGGGCCGGGCTTTCGCCGTGCGCGCCGGATTGAAGTAAGCCGCGATGCCGCAACCGGCCTGTTGATGATTGATTCGGCCTTCCAGGACGCTGCGAAGACCAAAATAGGCGGCAGAGTCGCTATTCACGAATATATCCTGAAAGCGACGGCCAATCCCGATACGCTTGAGCTGCTGACGCTTGAGCCGGTACCGCGTATCCTCCCCTTCCCTGAATGCCCCGGGGCAATCCCCAATACGCAGCGGCTGGTCGGTTCGCGGATAAGCGACATTCGCGATGAAGTTCTGGCGCAATTGCGCGGCCCGGAGGGCTGCACACATCTCAACGATGCGATGCGTGCGCTGGCCGATGTGCCGATACTGGCGGGCTACCTTTAAAGCGTTTTCCCAAGGCGCCGGCGATCCCAGATGACTTGAATTCGCCCGTGGCTCCAACCCAATAATGCACGTTGCCCCGCTTCCGAAGATGGGCCACCCTCGCGCTTACCAACGCTATGAATGCGAAAGAGGGTGATCCATGAATGACTTCGCAGAACGCTATGGCCCGTGGGCGCTGATCGCCGGTGCGTCAGAGGGGACGGGCGCGTCCTTTGCCCGGCAGCTTGCCGAACAAGGCTTTAACCTGATTCTGGTTGCGCGCCGCGAAGCGCCGCTGGAAAAGCTCGCCAGCGCATTGCGCGATGCCCATCCGATCCAATGCATCACTGCTTCAATCGACTTGTCCGGCGATCAAGCGGTCGAGACAATGCGCAAAGTTGCGGCGGGCCGTGAAGTCGGGTTGCTGATCCTCAATGCCGGGGCCGATCCAAACAGCTCAATGTTTCTCGAAAACAATGTCGCCAACTGGGAGGAGCTGGTGATGCGCAACGTGCTGACCATGATGCGCGCCTGCCACCGTTTCGCGCAGCCAATGCGCAAGCGCGGGCATGGCGGGATCATGATCGTCGGCTCCGCGGCGTGTTATGCCGGAGCGCCCGGCATTGCCGTTTACGGGGCGACCAAGGCCTTTGATCTGGTCTTTTCAGAAGCGCTTTGGGCGGAGCTGAAACCACAAGGCGTCGATGTCCTCAGTTATGTCATTGGAAGCACGGACACGCCCGCTCACCGGCAACTCATGGAGCAGCGAGGCATGCGGTTGCCTGCCGACATGGCCGATGCGGACGATGTCGCACGGCTTGGCCTGGAACATTTGTCGAAGGGACCAGTGAAGAATTTTGGTCTTGCCGACGATGAAGCTGGTCATGCCGGGCTCTCGGCAGCCGAGCGCCGCGAGCGCACTCTTGCCTTTGCCAAACAGTCCATCGCATATGATGCGAAGGCATAGCTGAGCGCGGCTAACAGTCTTGATTGCCATGCCGAAGAATCCGCGATCCGGCAGCTGAATTACACTTACTGCCGCTCGGCTGACCGGCGGGCCTAATAGACGATCTCGCCGGCGTCGATGTTGATGCACGCGCCGTGGTAAGAGCGCGCTGCCGGCGTTGCAAGGAACGCCACCGTATCCGCCACGTCTTCGATCTCACACAGCCCGCGCGGATTACCCAACCGGCCAAAGAGCTCAGGGTCGCCTCCAGCCGCTGGACCGACATTTGCAATCAACGGGGTTTCCATCCCGCCCGGCGCCACCGCGTTAATGCGAATGGGCGTCTTGATATACTCCACAGCCATAGTCTTGGTCAGGTGCAGAAGTCCGGCCTTGCTTGCGCAATAGGCTGAGAAATAGGCCTGCGCCTTGAACGACGCAGTGCTGCAAACGTTGACGATACCGCCACCCTTTTCCAGCATGTGCGGGATGGCAGCGCGCGATAGGAAGAAAGGCGCTTCAAGGTTAACCTTGATGACCAGGTCCCAGCTTTCTTCCGCGAAAGTTTCTGATGGGCCGCACAGCAGAATACCCGCGATGTTGCACAGCGCATCGATTCGACCGAATTCCGCGACCGTGCGCTCAACTGCCGATGCGCAATCGCCGCGATTGGTAAGGTCAACGGGCAATTCCAATGCCTTTCGCCCCTTGGCGCGGATCTTCGTCGCCGTTTCCTCCAGCCCCTCGGCTGAAATATCAGCGATGGCGATATCAGCCCCCAGATCGGCAAGGCGCAAGGCTGTCGCCCCTCCCAATCCGCCGGCGGCGCCTGTCACCAATGCTATTTTTCCCGTCATGTCCGATCGCGCCAACATATCCCCACCTCAACTGTTGCTTTTTATATGGGT